>NZ_VSZV01000115.1:0-5537 GCF_008919455.1 Rhizobium sp. PEPV16 | reverse complement strand
GCTCCTTCGATACGGTTCTGCCCTATCTCAGGAAGACCAAGCAGCCTGGAGCCTGATATATCCCAATAACGGGCCGGCGACACATTCGAGTTGCTGCTTGTCTGCCACGCGATTTGCGATGAGCCAGGCTGCGATGCAGCCTGGCTTCTACGCGCTTGAACTCGTTCGGCAGCCATAATGCGATCTGTTCACGAGGAGCTACTGTGCCGATCGCCGGGAGACAGAAAATTTGTAGGCACAAACTGGTCGCCGATATGGCACTTGCCTCGATGTTTGCCGTGCATAACCGCCCCCGCTGGCGGTCTTGGCTGGCTGGCCCGATGGGCTGGTCGTCAAAGGCAGTTCGTATTGACGTCGCCAAGACACCCAGCGGCAAAGGCCACGCGGTTCTAGTCGCCGAAGCCAGCCGCGAAGACCATGGTACTCGACAACAGTAGAAATGCGCTCAACGGCAGGCAGAAATACGGGGCCTGGCTGGCTGATGATCCAGTCGGGTAAATCGCCGCGCCCATAGTTCCAAGCTAAGAAAGGCAACCCGACAGTGAGCCGCGGTCCTTGTCTCTGCCCCATGGTCGCCCTTGGCTATATGTTGTGACCTGAGATCCAAGTCGCCCCCGAATTTTACGAGAGTCTTTGGTTTTCAGTTCTTGCCTCATGCGGCTTCGTTTTCCGTGGCGAACATCACACTTTCCAGCACCGGCCACTTCATCGGTCTGGCTAGCGACTACCTTCCGGCGCGCTCTCCCCTACAGAGACTGCCGACACTCTGGCCGACCCCAGTGTACTTGCTTAGATCCAGGAATGTATCGGAGGCTCGATTTCATTTAAGTAGTATTGTCCGATTGCATGGAATTTCCAGCGAACTGGGTCGTGGAGCGTGTGTGTTCGCGCATCGCGCCAAAGGCGGTCCAAATTCAGCTTCTCGAGGGTCGAGCGCGCTCCTACGAGTTCGAATAGCTTATTCGATGCAAGGAGGGCAAGTTCTGTGGACAAAACCTTCGCTTCCGCAATTGCGATTTTCGCCAAGCCGATCGTCCTTTCATCGACATTGGCGATCGTGGCATCAAGCTGACGTCCGCTGCGTTCAAGCATTGCTTCGGCGGCGTTGTACTTGATTTTCAAGTCTCCAACAGCGGCGATCGTGTAGGGATCATCACTCGCGCGTTCCCGTCCGCTGTCGATCCAAGGACGGGCATAGGTCTTGATGAGATCGATTGTGACATCGATAGCATATTTGGCAATCCCAAGATCGATCGCGGCATGGATAATTTGGCTCTGCGGACCAACGGCGCTCGGCTTTTCGTATACGATGTGGGCAGGCAATACTCTTGAGGCAGCAACGCGCACGCTATCCAGCAGCACCGAGCCGCTAGCGGTCGTGCGCTGGCCGAAGCCTGACCAATCGTCCACAACTGTTAGTCCGCTCGCGGTTCGATCGGCCACGGCAACGACGACATGGCCACCTTCATCCAATGCCACGATCGGGACGAGGTGAGCGAAGAGCGCGCCGGTCGAGTAAAATTTCTGTCCTGAGACGAGAAACTCATCTCCGTCACGGACCAATCGGGTCTCAAAATCTTCGACATTCTTGCCCTTAAATTCCGAAAACGCGTTTCCCAATCTCTGGCCGGCGAGCACCATGCCGAAGAGATTTCTCTTCTGCTCTTCGCTTCCGGTGAGTCGAATGACGTCGATGATTTCAAAGTTACTCTGCGGCATTTGCGCCAGCGAGGCATCGGCTGAAGCAAGGAGTGTGAAAACCTTGGCGACCGTGGTCTGCGAAACTCCTGCACCGCCGTAGTTTTTCGGGATTGTGATCCCCCAAAGACCGCTTTGCGAAAAAACGTCGACCTCCTCGAACGGAAGCGTTCTATTTTTGTCCCTTGAGCCGGCGTCGGCAAGAAAACGCAAGCGCAAATTCTCGGCAATCGCAATCGCTTCCTCGTCGCTGCTGATCACGTGGGCATGTTCTGTTGGGGGGCAGGGCGCCCACTCCGGAGTTGGCATGGACTCCGAAACTTGAGAGGCTTTCGCGATAGTATTACTCATGTCATCGTCTTCCTAGTCATTGGTTGGCTACTAGTTCGAGGAAGCAGGTATTCGACCGCGGTGAAAGTGATCACCCTGACCGAGGAACTGCGAACTGTGAGGTGCAGTGGGCCGTCGAGAGGCAAGCGCTCCGAAACCGAGGCCATGCCCCTATACAGGAATAGGCAGTTTCAGCAGCCCACATTTCACGATCATTGCTGGTATGGAGCGCCGTACGTCATTCGTAACAAAGCGGTCTATCCCGAGCGCAACAACAATCGCCGTCTGGATCACCAAGTCGTTCGCTGGAATGTACCGGCACGACCGGACGCTCCGCAAACTTAATGACCAAGGGCCGGAATCTCTCTCGTTCATGAAGGTCGAGGTCTGGCGCGCGGCATGCTGGCCTGTATGGCATAACCTCGACCTGATCCGCGATTACAACGATCATCACCTGGTCTCTCGAACACGAAGGGATGTGGAACCTATATGATGCTCAGCGGGGTCGATGTTTATATGCTCGGCGTGGTTGCGGATCCACAGGCGCGCACCCAGATGACGATGCTGCCGCGGTTGAAGCCACCTTCTACGGGCGCGTCGCAATTTTCGTGGTTACCGTCCGGTTGACCATCGCCGGAGAAAGCCGACTCCCATTGTTGGAGTGTACAAATGATTTTGAATGCCTTGGGAGAGGCTGAAGCTGAAGCAGTAGTCGAAGGATGATTTCAAGGACCGTCGCCTTCGAACATCGTGTCATTTGCAACAAGCAGGCCGGGAACTGAAACAGCGCCATAGCGGATCGCAGACATGATCACATGCCGAGAGACGGCTTGAGTCCTTTTTACATGATAGGCGATCGCGCACCCGAAGACCGGATTAAAGGTCAGGTGTGCTGGTGACTTGGCTTAGAAGAAACCGCGATGAACAATTCAACATTGAGATTTGATGTCATTTTGATGCCAACCGAGAAGTGGATGGTATGGGACGACCATTACGAGACGCCCGCCACGTTTGGCGGAGAAATCCTATCGGGCCTGCATCACGAGGCGGCAGCCCGGCTCGCTGATATTCTTAACGAGGTTTACCCGCGGACGATGGGGCAATCTCCGCGTGCGAGTAACATTCGTTAGCTGGAATCAATTGCGGCAGATCCTGCAGTTGCGAGCAAAGGATCGGACCCAAACTAACTGCAATTTCCGAGTCATTTCCCTTATGCGGATGAAGTGAACGCCATGAAAAAGATCGAAGCGATTTTCCCCCCTTCACGCGTCGGCGATGTGCGCGAGGCATTGCTGGATCTAAGCTTACTCGAGTTCGTGCTGTCCGATGTTACGGATTTTGCGCCGCGAAACCGCAGAGTGACCCGTTATCGAGGTGTAGAGCATGTTGCTGACGACAAGTCCGCCGTCAGGCTAGAGATTGTTACCAGAGACACCCAGACGGAAATCGTCGCGGAAGCTATCTTGACGGCGCTTATCGGCTATGGCGCGGATACCAGAATTCTGGTGAGCGACGTCTATGAAATATTGACCTACTAACGGTGTTGCTGAAGATTCCGCAAATTTCCCGCTCGTGCGACCCTTCGGACGATTGGCTGACTGCAATCAGCAACGCGAGTCCCGCGAGCTGACTTGCGGCGAGCAAAATCATCGATCCGCCGAAGTGCAACGGCTTTCAGCACACAAGTTCCAAGCCTGAGATCTCAACTCGATTGGGGAGACGTACTTAGTTGGTGGATGAAACGACCAGTAGCGGTAGACCCGGCTCCCGAAGCACTTCGCCTATGGCCAAGGTTCCTCGCCGACAATCTCGAATTTCGTCTCGGTGTGGCGGTTGGAGCTTCGTTGTCGCAGTTATGGTCGGCGAACGCTGGTGAGCTTGAGTCACCCTCGATTGAGACGTGGCGCGCAACGACGGGACTTCCATGGATTGGCTTCTGGTTTAGGGAGCTGCTCCGTTGGGGCCTCTGGATCCGTTTGTTGCATTCGCCCTTGCTCAAGGCATCGCCGGTACTCGCGAGGCGCACAAGCTCTTAGGCCGTAATTCGAAGCCTGGATGGGAAGTTTGATCGCCAAAGATCCCGAGGCAATTATCGATCCGCAAAACTTTCGGGCTTGGGCAACTGGGGCGCCACGGCGCAGCCCAGAATGCAGATATTGCAGTCCGCGCGTGCCGATGTGCTGCCTAAGGAGTGCAACCTGCCGCTCACCGGTAAACGCGTGGCCGACCTCGTCATAAACGATCCCGGTGTCTTCACACTCGCTCGTCATGGAGAGCACAGGATGATCGAATTAGCGGACGGTGTTCCACTTGAGGAGATCAAAGCCAAGACAGCTTGCTACTTCGACATCAACCTCAGGGAGTAGCCGCGGCCGCCGGGCCGGATACTACAGCCCTGCCCATCAATCAACCGCCGAACATCGCCTCAAAGGCGCCCCGGTACCGGGCTTCATTGTTGCCGGGCGATAATCGCTGCGCGTACCGACACAATAACCTTGAGTTCCATAAATTGGGGTTACGCAGCACCGATGACATTATGGGTGCGGTTCGCATGAGCGACCGCATTCCCAGTTCCTGCAATGGCATCGAGAGAACTGCTTCAAGCACTGAAAGCGACGATTGCGGCAAGTTGATCGGGTTCATCCTTATCGGTCCAGCCGGTTGATGTTCTGGTGGAGCAACGTTGCGAATTTCTTCAGCCCATTTTGCTGAAGCGCGTTGATGAACCCCTCAACCGTCGGCGTTGTCTTGCGCAGATTAAACCGGGCAAGTCTGGCACTCGATATCGTCGGTCCAGCGCGCCTCGGCAAGGCCATCAAAGGCGCACTGGATCAGGACATTCCGAAGATGAAATGGATAAAGGACGCAGGCATCATAGACCGCGACAGGCGGTTTAGAGGCCATGGGTCTGGATCAAGTCCTCGGTATCTTCGGCAAGCGCGTCGACCGCCGCTTGACGGACGTCGAGCCTGGATTTCAGCCCGAGTACATCCTTTAGAAGAGCACGGCGATGTTTGCCCACGTAGCGGAATGGCAGATCGCCCCGATCCATGCGAAGGACGACGAGGGGACGAGAGATGCCGAGAATAGCCGCCACCTCGGTCGGGCTCAGTTCTTGGTCTTCGGCCAGCACGGCAACACGTTCGCCACGTAGCATGTGCGCCAAAAGCGCCTCAACTGCCGCGGCGGCCGACGGCGGTATCGATAGCGTCTGTTCCTTCCCGCCTTCATGGCGAACATGAAGTTCCAGCCTGTCGCCCGCGCCCAGTTTCGGCAGAGGTGAAGCTGCCTTACGATCGCGATCCGACAGTCCGGCGAAGTGAACGATTTGACTGGCCATGGCAATATCTCCTGGATCGCCAATATAGTACCCGTCGCCATTAACTGCAATAACTGAAAGTTTGCGAAATGAGATTGAGTTAGTGGATTTGGCGTCTGATCGAAGCCGCTCAGAATTTCATCTCTATTGTGGATGGCCCGTTCCGGCGGCCGCTGGCGCGACCTGCCCG
>NZ_VSZV01000127.1:0-6274 GCF_008919455.1 Rhizobium sp. PEPV16 | reverse complement strand
CTATGGGTGCTTGGCTTGATGTTTGCCTGGTATTGTCTCGCTATGCTTGGCTCCATCGCCGCCATACGGCTTCACTATAAAAGATCGACCCAGCGGGGGGGAGCCGTTACCCTAGATGCAGAGCCATTCATTTTTGGAACCAGGCGGTCCTGGGCTTATGCTGTTGGCGGCGGAACAGCTCCCAGTCTTCTTATACGTGCCCTCGAAGCGCAACGATCTCGGTGGACATTGATAATGACAATCCTCGTTCGGTTGCTGAGGATCGCGCTTGTCACAATCCTATGCATCGTCGCTTTCGCGGCATTGTTTGAATTCTTGAACGCCGTTCCGACACATCTTTCTCTCCCCGATCATCCTCAGGGAGGCGTCGCAAATCCGAGAGGTTCGCTGGTTTTCGATGCGCTCGTGTGGGGAGTGGTATTCCGTGCGTCGGGCTATCTCTTCAATGGCACGATCCCGTTGCTGATCGTTCTGGCGGTGACAGAATGGAAATCGGCGAAGAGTTGGAGATGGTATCTCACCATCTGGATCATCGCCGGGCTGCTGGCAACGGGTATCCCCGTCAATGATCCCTTAAGGCTTTCAGCCGCGCTGCTTGCGGCTGCTGCAACTGGCTATCTTTACTGGCTTCTCGCCGGAAAATCAGCAGGTGATTGGCTGCAGGCCTGGCAGATGCGGGAACCCAATGCTGGCCGCAAACTGCTGAATTATGCCGCTTATGTCGTCCTGGCATATCTCGGTTACCAACTTTCCGGCTATCTCTATTATGGCGGCAAGCTGCTTTGGGTCAGTTCTGGTCCCGAGCCTGACCCTGGGACGCCTCCATTTCATGTCAGATTCGAACGAGAAATGACTGCGTCCCAGAAGGTCGCCATGATGGATTTTCCTGATCCAGCTTCCTGTCTCAAGGAGGCAGAGACGGATGACCTGTCGACAGATCGCCTAAAGGAGATGGACTGGGATCGGATAGACAACGAGGACGAAGCGGAGGTCTGTATGTTCAGACTGCTGGGTTCCTACGAGAACTTATCCTACGCAACCGACTGGTTCGAAGCGCAAGGCTTTGACGTGCCCCCGAACTTCAGTAGCGCTCGCCCTTACATAGAGTCGGACGGCACGCAGCGGGTTACTGGCGGGTATTCGATCCGAAAGAACGGCCCCAAATTTCCGACTAAGGGAGTCATTCGTCGGGCTTTTAGATCGATACCATATGGCATGTCCGTTGATGCGACTTGGTCGAAGGACGGTAAGCAGTTGCTGTGGGTGCAGACGGGCTTCAGCACTCTGTGAGATGAGTCGCGATGTTAATTGGGGCCAGGGGAAAACAAGGAAATGGACAGTTTGCTTTTCTTCCTTGGAGACATCCTGAACGATTGGCTAACGGGCAATTCATCGAAATCGGTGTTTATGCGTTGGGTGGAGCGCATAGTTATCGCGGTGGTAATCATGCTCATCACCCTCGTGCTGTTTTACATGTACCGCACTTGACGCCGGGCATTGGCGTTGGGGGCCACAGCGGTGAGCCACAGGTGGATTCACAACGGACCTGAATAGGAAAATTGATGCCAAGATTTTTTACTACAATCATTTTTCTTGCGACGCTTTGGGCGGTCTCCGCTGAGAAATCATCCGCAGCCATGTGGCTGATAAGGGGGCCAGCCAACACTAGCATGGCTGCCGACCCCGCCTGTAAAGGTCGCGACATCGAGCGCAGCGCGCCTGACGACCACCATCTGTGGATTGACTGCTGGATTGGGGAAAAGCATGTCACGCTTTTGATCTCTTCGGTCGCGCCTTTTGTCGCAAAGGACTTCACCTTCAAAAACGCAGTCCCGATGTTTGAGAAGATTACCGCCGGAACAGAATGGTCGGCCTTCAAGGACAAGGTTAAGTTCATAGGCGGTACGTCATTCGCAAGTTTCGAGCCTTTCGCTCAAATGAGATTGATTGGCAGGCTGTGTGACGTCGGGGAGCAATGCCCGAATCCACGGGAAAGAATCGTTGCCCTCAAGATGCTGGGAACTTCCAGGGTGACGGTTTCGCTGATTGTGATGGGAGACGTCGAGCAAAAAGACTACATTGTGCATGGGAAGCGCGTTGCAACTTACCGGTATTTCCCAGACCCCATTGCTACCATGGTTGACACATTTAACTTTGCGACCATTCAAAACCCGCCGTACTAGATGGATGATCGTCGTCGAAGACGGAAATCTCGCCTCGCTCTCCAACCACGGCAGCCGTGACGTCTATCGTGTCAGGCGATAGCGTGGGGCTCCAAGCTTGACGTCGAAGAGCAGACCACCCTCACGACAGCGCAAAAATCCTCACTTCCCGCCCGATGCCCTGGAGCTCCGCCATCCGGGAGGCCGATGTGATGCCGCTGTCGCGCAGGATCTCTGAAACTTGGGCATCCTCGACGATCGCCTCCGTCGTCATGATCACATTGGGATCGGCAAGGCCCTGGACGCGGGAGGCGATATTGACGGTCTGGCCGAAGTAGTCCTGCCGGTCGTTCAGGTTGACTGCCAGGCATGGCCCCTCATGGATGCCGATCTTCAGGAGAAGATCGTCGCTGCCGTGTTCGGTATTCAGCCGAAGCATCGCCTCCCGCATCTTGAGTGCGGCGGCTACCGCGCGGTCCGGGCTCGGGAAGGTGGCCATCACGGCATCGCCTATGGTCTTGACGACGGCTCCGGCCTCGGTGGCGACGATCTCGTGAAGAACCCGGAAATGGGCGCGCACCAGATCGAAGGCGGCAAGATCTCCGACGCGCTCGTAAAGCGCGGTCGAGCCCCTCAAGTCGGTGAAGAGGAAGGTCAGGCTGGTGATCTTGAGGCGCTGGTCGACGTCGAGTGTGTCGGTCCGATAGATGTCGCGGAAGCTCTGGTTCGTCAGCAGACGCTTGGCTGTCAGAAATGGCCGCCTGCGGCCCAGCAGGTCGTGCAGCTCGTCTCCTGCGATGCAGACATTCGGCACCACTCTGCGATCGGTGTGGTTTTCGAGCGTGAGCCGCAGTGAGCCCGGGCGCAGGGTCAGCGTTTCGTTCAGCGCATGCGTCCGACTGATGATCATCGAGAGGGTTTGACGTTCGTCGGTAGGTTCACCCTGCACGTCGATGAACTGCGCCGAGTGGGTCACGGGATCGAAGATGATGACGAATTGCGCCGGCAGCTGCAGCGAGACGAAGGCCTTCTCGCCCGGAGCCAACTCGATCATCTCCAGCTGGATGCGTGAGAATCTCGCTTCGAGATCGTCAGGCAGGTCGACGCCCGAGCTGAAGAAGATCTGGCGGTAGTACTCGAGCGGCGGCAACCGATCGGGGTCGTGGGCGGCAATCCTGCGCACGCGCGGGCTGACCGTGAACGTGACCTCCACCATCTCGTCGAGGGTGGGCTCGTATCCGGCCGCGCAGAGCGCGCAATGGTACGTCTCGTGGACGACGGTTTTGAGGGTTGCGCCGCTGTCGAGGACGCCGCCGCATCCCGGGCAAAGGACATTCCAGGTCATCTCGAATGCGCCTATGCGGGCTGCATGCAGAAAAGCGGCGATGGTTTTCTCTTGGTCGAGATCATGCTTATCGGCGAAAGCGAGCGCATTGATGCGATTGAGTTCACGATCCGAGCCATGCGTGACGACGTTTTCGATGCACTCAACCGTCTGCGGGTCAGCCGCCTGTCGCAGGGAGGCAAAAAGTACGTCCACTTCGCTCATCAGACAAGTCTCCGTGTGCAGAACCCACGGCGGACGACGCCAGGATGGGGATCATAACACGAGGGTTACCCAATAGAAATCTAAAGGCTTGGATGCTGCTTGCTTCCCAATCGAAGGCGGGTTTCAGTTCCCCTTGTATATCCGCTTCAGCGCAGCCAGCAGCGCATCCATCTCATCGCGCGAAAACAGCTCGATGAAACGCTGCTCGTGCCTATCGATCAGCGCACGCGCTCGCGCGAGCATTGCGCGTCCAGCCTTCGTCAGATGAAGTTCCTGGCGGCGGCGGTCGGCCGCGGAGGGGCGGCGCTCGATCAGGTCGCGGGCTGCCAGCCGGTTGACGAGGGCCATCATCGTCGCCCGGTCGGTGCCGAGCGTATTGGCAAGGTCGATCTGTGATGCGCCCGGATTGCCGGCGACGAGTTCCATCACCGCCAGCTGCTTCTGCGTCAGCGCCAGTTCCTCCATGGTTTCGGCGAAGTCGCGATAGATCGCGACATGGGCCATGCGCAGATGAAATCCCAGCAGGTCGCCAAGCCGGCCGACGTCGAGGCCCGGCGTCGCGGGCGCATCTTCGCCCTCGAAATCGTCCTGCGGTGATTTTGTCGCCATCGTTCGTTCTCGCCTCGTCCAGGCGCCATAACCATCAAAATCAGCGGGTTAGTCAATATCCGGAGTGTGGATTTCCTCGCGCCATTCGAGCGATCGGATTTGCCTTAAACAGCCTCTTGCATCACAGGAAAAAGATATTAGTATGTGTTGCATACAAATTTGATGCCTGCCGCGGGGAGCGGTGAGCATGGGAGGAGAAAATGGCGCATTCCTTTTCCGGGATGGCTTCGTCGGCGGATTGCGGACTGGTGACGGATGATCCGATCCTTTACCGCGCCCGCGTCGCACCGGACCGTCCGGCCCTGTTCGAGATCGCTACCAACAGGCAGCTCAGCTATGCCGAGCTCGATGCGCGGATCGCCCGCTGCACCGGTTTCCTGAGCGATGTGCTCGGAGCGCGCCGCGACGGGGCGCGTATCGCCATGCTGGCGCGCAACGCGATGGATTCGATCGTGCTTGCCTTTGCCTGCCAGCGTGCCGGCGCCATCTACGTGCCGCTCAACTGGCGCCTCAACGCCGCCGAGCTTCGGCCGATCCTTGCCGATTGCGCGCCGGCTCTGCTCGTTCACGACGAGGAGTTCGCGGCAACCGTCGCCAGCCTTGCGGACGCCGATCCTGAGATGGTGGTGATATCGACGGCCGACGGTCCGGCCGGGCTCGCCGCGCGGATCGAAGCGAGCCTTCCGGCCGCTCCGGTGCCCGCCGATGCCGATGCACCCTGCGTCCTTCTCTACACCTCGGGCACGACGGGACGGCCGAAAGGCGTTGTTATCACCCGCCGCAACGCCTTCTTTGCCGCTATCAATTTTTCCGTCGTGGGCGAGATCGGGCCGAGATCCGTCGCCCTGTGCGACCTGCCGTTCTTCCACACGATCGGGCTGATCGCGGTGGCGCGAACCACATTGATGCTAGGCGGCACGCTTGTCGTCTCCGACCGCTTCACCCCGGCGCGCACACTCGCTGCCCTTGCCGACCGGCAGCGTGCCATCACCCATTATTTCGCCGTGCCGCAGATCGCGCTCGCCTTGCGCAACGATCCCGCCTATAGCGCCGCGGCGCTCGCCGGCCTGCATGCGCTTTTCGTCGGCGGCGCGCCGCTGACGCGGGCGCTGATCGAAAGCTATCTCGATGACGGCGTTGCGCTGGTCAACGGCTATGGCATGAGCGAGGCCGGAACGGTGCTGCACGTGCCGATCGATCGGCGCGCCGTGCAGGACAATCCCGGCAGCGTCGGTCTTCCCGCGCCCTTGCTCGACATTCGTATCGTCGGCGAGGACGGCCGAGAGGTTGATGAAGGCGAGATCGGCGAACTCTGGCTGCGCGGGCCGGCGGTGACACCGGGCTACTGGAACAAACCTCAGGAAACCGCTGCTGCCTTTGCCGACGGCTGGTACCGCACCGGCGATCTCGGCCGACGCGAAGCGAACGGCTTCTATCGCATCGTCGACCGGCTGAAGGACATGTACATCAGCGGTGGCGAGAATGTTTATCCCGCCGAGGTCGAAGCGGCACTCGCAAGTCATCCCGATATCCTCGACGCGGCGGTCGTCGGCATTCCCGATGTCCGATGGGGCGAATGCGGCCTCGCCTATGTCGTGCTGCGGCCGGGTGCCGTGGCCACGGGCGATGAGATCGCCGGCCATTGCGCGGTAAGGCTCGCCGCCTTCAAGCGTCCGGCCCGCATCCTCTTCGTCGAGGCCATTCCCCGCACCGCCTCCGGCAAGGTGCAGAAACATGTCCTGCGCCAGTTTCATTTTGACGAAACCCTTCAACGACAGGCCCTGTGAAGCGGCCCCGGCATTCACGCCGAAACCCATGGAGTAACCTCATGATTGAAAAGAACACGACTGATATGCAATCGCCGGTTCTGGTCGAATTCGATAATGGCATCGCCTTCGTGACCCTCAACCGTCCGGAAAAGCGCAATGCGATGAACCCAGCCCTGAATATCAGG
>NZ_VSZV01000030.1:0-1005 GCF_008919455.1 Rhizobium sp. PEPV16 | reverse complement strand
CCATGCGGTCGCAGGCGAGGCTATCTTCTTCGAGGTAGGGCATGCCGTGGTGCAAGGTTCGGTTCGGTTCTCCCTGCACTTCGTAAATCAACTGGTCGGGGTGGGAGTCGGACCATTCGACGGAGGCCTTGGAGCCGACGAAACGGTAGCGCTGCGAACCCATGTTACCGGCATTCACCGAGGACACCCAAAGACGCCCGCGAGCGCCGTTGTCGTAATGCATGAGAACGGTCGCATGGTCTTCGAGCGGTGCACGGGTCGGAATGAAGGCCTTGCGGTCGCAGAGCAGCTTTTCGATCTTCATATGCGGCAGCACCACTTCGGAGAGATAGTAGAGGTGCGTGCCGATATCGCCGAGAACGAAGGTCGGACCAGCCGTCTTGGGATTGGTGCGCCATTTCACGGCTTCGCCGGCGCCCACATCGTCGCCCGCGTTGAAGCCGTGGGAATATTGCAAGTCGACGATGCGGATATCGCCGAGCATGCCCTTCTTGACCATCGCCGCCATCTGATGAACCAGCGGATGGCCGGTGAAACCGTAGGTGACGCCGACGATCAGGCCCTTCTCTTCGGCCAGCTTGGCGACCTCGTCACATTCGGCGACGGTAAAGAACAGCGGCTTTTCGCAAATGACGTGAAGACCGGCTTCCAGGCACGCTTTGGTGATCTCGTAATGGGTGAAGTTCGGCGTGGCGATCGAGACGACCTCGACACCGTCCTCACGCCCGGCCTCCTTGGCGATCAGCTCCTTATAGTCGCCATAGCATCTGTCCGCAGCGACGCCGATCTTCGTGCCGAAGTCGCGTCCACGCTCGGCGTCGAGATCGAAGGCTCCGCAGATGAGCCGGTAGGTGCCGTCCCGCTTTGCGCCGGTTCTATGCTTGTAGCCCACCTGCCCGGTACGGCCGCCGCCGACCATGCCCCAACGCAGGGGGCGCTCGATGGATATTTCTCCGTTGATCATCTGATCATCGCTCCTGAAGTGGCCAATAGTGTCATTCCGCC
>NZ_VSZV01000247.1:0-17668 GCF_008919455.1 Rhizobium sp. PEPV16 | reverse complement strand
ACGCATTTCTTTCTCTACAGCGCCGCGCGTCTGTTCAAAGGCGCAAAGGGCACTAGCACAGGAGCGGTCGAACATTCATGAGACGGGCTGCTGAAGTTCACCTTCATTTCATCGTCCAATAGATCACTAGCGGGACGCCGCATCAAGCGCGCCTCTACTCGAGAACGTCTGTCGTTCGTGACAAGCTTCACCTTGAAAGCTACAGGATAGAGCCTGATCGATAGCAGCCCGTTAAGCGGACAGATGATGAACGACACAGTCCTCCTGTTTCACGGCATTGCCCGGACGAGGAAAAGCATGGCGAAGCTCGCCGGCTTCCTGTCCGGCCACGGTTATCGGGTTGTGAATGTCGGTTACCCCTCCACCAAGTTTTCGATCAGCGACCTCATCGACATCATCCGACCTGAGATCGACGACGCTGCGAAGGAGGCAGGCGAGGGCCGGGTCCATTTCGTCGGTTATTCGATGGGCGGGCTGCTCATCCGTGCTTTTCTCAGGCATTATCGCCCAGCCAATTTGGGCAGAGTGGTCATGGTCGGAACGCCGAACAACGGCAGTCAGATTGCTGATTTCCTCAAGAACTGGCCCTTATACAGGAAGGTCTATGGGCCGGCGGGGCAGCAGCTGATTACGGATCAAACCGAAATGACCGACCTGTTCGGCACAGTGGATTATGAACTTGGCATCATCGCTGGGAACCGGACCATCGACCCGGTCTCGTCGCTTATCATTGGCGTCAGGGTTCCGAATGATGGAAAGGTTTCGGTGGAGAGCACCCGTCTCGACGGCGCGGCAGCGCATATCGTCATTCCGGCAAACCACACTTTCTTGCCCGTCAACAGGACGATGCGGAGCCAGACCCTGTCGTTTTTGAAAGATGGGCGGTTTATAAGCTGATACGATGTGCTGTCAGCTTCGCTTGGTCTTAGAGATCACTTGAACAGCGCCTGTGGGAAGGCGAAGCGTGTACCTGCCAGAAGCCAGATGATTTCCAAATATTCAAACATCCGCCACATGCCCTCTGCTTAATTCCCCGCGGCACCGGTATCGAAGGAAATGTAATGACCGCCATCCTGCGAAAGAAAGTTCACGGCGCGTCTACACGCGGACAGGTCATCGATGGTGCGCCCGATGTCGGCGTCGCCTATCAGGTGTTTTCCGATACGGTGATCGAAGACGTTATCGTCAAGAATTCTCCTCGAGGCTTCAAATTTCACAATGGCACGAATCTCACCGTCAGGCGCTGTGAAACGGAGAATGTGAACGGCGACGGCATCTACCTGACGAAGACGACGCACGTGTTGCTGGAGAATAATCGCATCGGCGCAGCACCGGGCGAGGGAGCAGACTGCTGCCAGTTCGCCTATCAAAACAGCGACGACAATATCAGCTCCGATATCGTGATCCGCGGCAACCTCTTCCTGCAGTCGCCGGCGAGCGCATCGAACAAGGGCGCGCTGGTCTGCGACAAAACGCGAAAATACCTGGTCGAGTACAATTTCATCGGCGGCAAGAATTTCTCCTTTTCGTCGATCGGCGATGACGCCGTGGTGCGCAGCAACATCATGCGCGATGGCAGGATGAATGACTATTCCTTCGGCTACGGCGTCGGCGACAAGGCCGACCACGCCGGCCATCACATTTATGATAACTGGATCGAGAACACCAATCGTGGCGTCAGCCTGAGCGGTTTTTCGGATAAGGAGCTGGCATTTCGCAAAGACATCGATATCCACGACAACGTCATTAGCCAATGCGACATCGCGTTCTTCGCCAACCGTCGGTGGTCCGGCAGCTTTCGGCGCAACATATTCCTGCGGTGCGAGCGGGACATCGTTCTCAAGGGAAACGGCAAAACGACTGCGGGTGATATCGATGGCAACTATCGCAACGATGGCAGCTTTCTGAATGTCACCCCGCCGCCGCTTCGCTTCAAGCCCGACGGCAACGCTTCCGTTGCCTCCGGCGAATGGACATCCGAGCCCGACGAAATCCGCATCCAGTGGCGGAACAAGGGGATCGATATTCCAGGCGCCAATCGGCCTTCCATTACGGTCGAGCCCGGGATGGAATTGTCATGCGTCCTGCTGGCCCGCAAGGAGCAGAACTGGATGCTGGCGATCGCTGAGACTGCCTATGACGATTTCACGCCGCGCGCATGGCAGGAACACATGCTGCCTTGGCGCAAGCGCTACCTCTCGATTTAAGCGGCGTATCGCTTGGCTGCACGACGATTAGAGCGCCGTGCGTCCTTTCAGACGGAGAAAGGACGCTCTAACACTTTTGAATCTACGCATCGCGCCAAAATCAGGATCGACGCCAGCGAAGTCTCATGGCCTTTCCTGCGCTGAGCGCTTTGCGAACCGGTTCATCGTAGAGGCGGGTGACGACAATGGCCAATACGACGATCAGCGGAAGAACGATGGCAAAGATCGCCCAGGCCGGCGGTTGTCCCAGGCCAGCGGCTTTCCAGGCTCCCAACAGCAATCCCAGCAGCGGAACATGAATTGCATAGAGCGCGTAGGACGCCTCTCCCGCAATAAGAAGCGGCTGCCGCAGCACGCCATCGAAGTTGGCTGTGTAAAGGACAAGCACGGCGATAGGAAATAAAGCAGTGATGACAATCAGGTCCTTTATGCCAACCCAGGCGGCTGGCGCCTGGAAGACGAGAAGAGCAGTCGCGACGACGATTGTTGTCACTGCGGCTGCTTTTCCGATGCCCGAAGGGGAAAGCCGCTGACGGTAGCGGTACATCAGGATACCGAGGCTGAAAGAAAAGAGAACGCGGGGAAATCCGGAGAGCAAGGCGCCGTCGAGCGGGATCAAGTCGGCGCTTCCATGGGCCAGCGTTTGCGCCGCCAGCCAAACCCATGACGCAAGCAGGATCACAGCGAGCACACCGTTGGACAGCAATCTCGCCGTATAGCCGTAGGCCAGGTTGATCACGATCTCCAGGAATAGAGACCATGACGGACCGTTGAACGGGAACAGGTTCGGCGCCTTCAGCGATGTTCCACCGATCGCCGGCAGGAAGAACATCGAGGCAATCAACGAGGTTGCAAACAGCATCGGATCCATTTGCTGATTTCTGCTGAGCGACATGCCTGCATATGCAAGGACGCCGAGCAGCAAACCGAGCAGATAGAGGGGGTATAGGCGGATGAGACGCTTGATGGCGAAATCATTGGCAGAGAGCGAAGACTCTTGAATGAGTTTCCTCTCATAGGCGTGGCCGATCACGAAGCCGCTGAGACAAAAAAACAAGTCGACGGCGAGATAGGCAGCAGGTGCTGCATCGAAACCGACAAAACCTTCGGTGTGATGCACTGCCACACAAATAGCCGCCAAGCCACGAATCCCATCGAGGCCAACCAGTCTACGATTATTTGAAGTCATCTTTTTAGCCTGATGCATGTTGCGCGCCTGCCTGGGTCGGTTTGCGGAAGCGGGACAGGAATTCCGGGCCAAGGCTCGTAAGCGCGATCACGGTGTGGGGCCATAAGATGAAGGGGGCGAGCATCATTCCGGCTTCGGTGAATGCGCCGATCAAGATCAGGAGGATAATGACAACCTCCTTTCTCTTGGTGATGGCAAGTGCTTGATTGAGGGGCGACGAGGTCATCTTCGCCACGAGCCGCACTACGACGAACGACGTCCAGATTATGGTCGCGGGTATGCCTATGTTCAGCGCAAGTTCGATATAGGTGTTGTGGGTGGATTGAGCGTCCCACGTAAGGCGAACATATTGCTCCATGATTTCGGGTTGTCGGAACAAGGCAAATCCCCAGCCTGTAAGCGGCCGCTCGTAGATCAACGGCAGCAACTGTTCCCAGACATTCGTACGTCCGCTGAGCGTAAGGTCTTTCCCGAATGACTCGGCAATCGCCTGTGCCACGCCCATCAACGCGACGGAGACGACGAAGCCCAGCAGGGCGAATGCAAGAAGAACGACGAAGGATCTGAAGATGCGGCCTGGAAAGCGCTGAATCCAGCTCATTCCGTAGTATACGGCTATTCCGATCGAAAGCAGGATGATCGCCGTTGATGATTTCGCCAGCACGATGAGCACGAGGTAGAGCAGCATTGCCGCCCATCGCAGGAGATCATAATAGCGCAGACGCCACATCGGCAGGGCTGGAAGCAGCAGTATGAAGTTTATTGCCGAAAACTGGCCAAGCATGTTTTTGTGGTAGAAGGCCCCTTTCACCATCCCGGCATAGCTGCCTCTCATCACCGCAAACCGGGGAAAGGCTGCCGTGTAAAGAATATTGATGAAAGCCGTCGCAATGGCAAATTTGGCCAGGCTTTCAAATGTGTCGACGGCTCCATAACGGGCTCTGTAAAGAAGGGGTCCAGCTGTCAGCAATGCGACGGCGACGAGAGCCCGGAGCGAGGCTGTAACGCTGACGGAAAAAGCAATCGACAGAAAGACGCATAAGCAGACTATGCCGACCAGCGGCGAAGCGCTGCGGAGCAATTCAACGACTCGTCTGGGCTCCAGCAAGCAGTAGAGGCCAATGAGTGGAACGAGCGACATCAGCAACAGTCGCATTGGCATGGGATCTTTGCCGACACCCTCCTGGAAGTCGGCGGGCAGCCCATACCACATGCCGGTCGCTCTCCAGAGGGAAATATAAAATATTGCCGAGAGGAGGATCCGAACGAGGGTTTCACGCCGAACGCGATATTGTGCCCGAGCTCTGGGTCTATGTCTTTGCAGGCCAATCGGTTGGTAGCTGTCAAATGAGGTGCTCATGACATTCCGCCTTACGTTTTGGTAACCACCTGAGCGGCAAAAATCAAAGCTGCAGACCCGCTGCGGCGAGGAAGCTCGTGATCAGCTTGTATGCCCCTTCATTGAAATGAAGATGGTCAGGCTTGTAGTTGGAACAATCCTTATCGCTTGGCTTACCGCACCGCAACATATCATCGTTCATTTGAACGAACGTGACACCCGGCATTTCAGCCAATGACGATGCGACAAGCTGGTTGGCCGGAATTCTGACATCCTCGTAGAAGGCATAGCGCTTGCCCCGAGGCGGTATGGACAACGCGTAAATATGGGCGTCCGGCCAAAGACCGCGAACCTTGCTGACAACAGCCACGACACCAGCTGCCACTGCGCATGGCGCGGTTTTCGCACCCAGGTTGTTCGTGCCGATCAGCACGACGACGTCCGCGGGATGGAAATCCGGAAGGTCTAAACCCTCGAGGCGGTACAATGCATTTTGCGTGGTGTCGCCGGCGACCGCGAGGTTCATCACCGGGCGGGTGGGAAAGCTCTCCTTGATCCAGGGCTGCCAGAGTTCGACGAGCGAATCGCCGACAAGAGCCATGTTGTATCGGGCCGATCTGGCGCGATAGCTGGGAAGAGCGCGATTTAATCGCTTGCTTGCCTGCTTTTGCTGGGCCGAGGCATTCGTCGCTTTTGTCGGGTCAGGGCATTCCTGTGCAAAGGACGGGCCAGCATTGCCGACGATGAGAAAGAAATTGCATGCGAGGACGATGACGAGGTTGGCGAAAAGTCGCAACATTCAGATTACCGATATCCTGACGTCTTGGGGCTTTCATTATTGAAGAGGAAAATGGCGGTGGCAAGGAGAGAGTGGCTCTGGCCTCTCCGCCAGCAATGCTCGGGTCTATGGCAGCCGATCCACGAAACGAAAATGCATCGACCGTATCTGATCAACGAAATCTTCAATTGCCGGAACCAAAGACCGAACCCTCCGTTGATTGCCATGCCCAACCGTGTCCGGGAGACAGGACAGACATGGCACGTCAGACATTCTGGAAAGGTTATCTCAAGCTCTCGCTCGTCACCGCCGCCGTCTCGCTGACGCCGGCGACGACCGAAAGCAACAAGGTCCGTTTCCACGTCCTCAATCGCCAGACGAAGAACCGCGTCGAAAGCCGCTATGTCGATAGCGTCACCCACAAGCCCGTTGCCGACAGGGATCAGGTAAAGGGTTATCCGCGCGGCGAGGACGACTATGTCCTTCTCGAGGACGAGGAGATCGAGGAAGTCGGGCTCGAAAGCACCCGCACCATCGAGATAGACAGTTTCGTGCCGCGCGGCTCGATCGATTGGATCTGGTACGACAAACCGCATTTTCTGGCGCCCGAGGACAAGGTCGGGGTGGAAGCCTTCTGCGTCATCCGCGAGGCGATGAAGGCAAATGACGTCGTCGGCATTGCCCGCCTTGTTCTCTATCGCCGCGAGCGTGCGGTGCTGCTGGAACCGCTGGGCAAAGGCATCGTTCTCTGGACGCTGCGCTATGGCGACGAGGTGCGTGATCCCGTGGCCGAACTCGACAGCAAAACTGAAATCGACAGCAAGCTGCTGACGCTGATGACGCAACTGGTGAAGGAAGAGACGAAGAATTGGAGCCCGGCCATGGTGCAGGATCCGATCCAGAAACGCCTGAAGTCGATGATCCGCGGCAAGCAGAAGAGCCTGAAGAAGGCGGCGCCCGCGCAAAAACCTGCACCGGTGAAATCGACCGGCAACGTGATCAATATCATGGATGCGCTGAAAAAGAGCCTGGCGGCCGAAGGCGGCGAGAAGCCGCGCCAATGAAAAAGTGGCCAGCGATTTTGGGAAACGACATACATAAATCAAAGACTTAAAGCGCACCGCGGGAATCCACTTTGACGCGCTTCAGGTCCAGCCGGCTTCGCCGGCGCGATAAACCGATGCATTCGCGCGAGGTCGGGTGCGCCTGAGATTGCCCATCGCCCGCCGGGGGGCGATGCCATCTCAGCTTGCCTTCTTCCTCTGGCTGTCGCTGCGCGCCGGCGCCTTCTTCTTCGCCGAGCCCTTGCCGCTCATCTTGGCGCTCTGGCGCAGCGCTTCCATCAGGTCGACGACCTTGCGTTCCTGGGGCGGTTTCTTCTTCGGTGGCGCCCGGCCCTCGATCTTCGCCTTCACCAGTTCGACGAGGGCAGCCTCGTAGCGATCTTCGTATTCGCTCGGTTCGAAGCTGCCACGCTTCGTATCCAGGATGTGGCCTGCGAGTTCGAGCATCTCCTTGTCGAACTTGATGTCTGGAATGTCCGTGAAGATGGTATCGGCCGAGCGCACCTCGTAGTCGAAATTCAGCATCGTCGCGACGATGTAGTCGTCATGCGGACGGATCAGCAGCGTCCGGTTGCGCCGGAAAAGCACGGCTTCGGCCAGAGCCGCGACCTTGCCGTCGCGCATGGCGCGGGCGATCAGCGACAGCGCCTCTTCATCATGTTCGTTGGCGGGCGCGAGATAATAAGGACGGTCGAAATAGAGCTTGTCGATATCGTCATAGGCAATGAAAGCCTTGACATCGAGCACCTTGTCGCCTTCCGGCATGATTTCGGCAATCTCGTCACCTTCAATGACGATGTAGTCACCATTCTCCATCTGGTAACCCTTGACCTGGTCGCCCCGCTCGACCGGTTTGCCGGTCTCGCTGTCGACGAATTGCCGTTCCACGCGGTGGCCGGTCCTGCGGTTGATGATGTTGAAGGAGACGCGATCGGAGGAGGAAACGGCGGTGTAGAGCCCAACGGCGCAGGCAAGGTCGCCCACCTTCAGATGACCCTTCCAGCTTGCCCGAGCCGCCATTCCATCCTCCGCATCAAATCAGAGCCGGCTGCCGCTCTTGTCGGTTTCGATTTCCTGAAATGCCCAGCCGCGGCCGTCGGGCGCGGGATAGGCGAGCAGTGCATCGCCATCGCCGATCTTCTGGCGCGATGCGGCATCCTTGGCATGAATGATCGCTTCATCCGCTGTCGCATAGGTTTCCGAAAGCGTGTCGCCGAGCTTATAGGCCCAGCCATTGTCATGCGGCACGACCTGATAGGTGATATCGGCCATCTCGGATCTCCTCTTCTCAACTAAATCGGGTGCATGAGGTCGTCGGCTAGTTCCGATTTGTTTTGCGCCGTTCGTCGAGCGCGATGATCTTCTCTAGCGATGCGATATCCTCGCTAGTGACGACCGGAACCGGATCGGCAGCGATCGCCTCCAGCACCTCCTGCGAGATGGCGCCGTTGCGGATCGCCCATTCCAGCGTTTCCCGTGTTTCCCGCTCGGCCTTCAGCTGCGCATAGAGTGCAACGATCAGCCGATCGCGAGCATCCATCCGCCGGCCTTGTTTATCCATCCTGCGGACGTCAGGCATCACAATCCACCTTTGTCACTGATTTCGTTCAGGTGTATTCAACTGATGACGGATGGAAAGGTTCCGAAACCCATGGGCGGCGTTTGCCATTGCCGCCTCAGGCGGAAATCACCATCTGCAAGATGTTCGTGAGAGGATTTCAACATGGCCGATCTCAAGGCACGTCCGCGCCCGACCGGCGCCACCGCCGTTCTCGGCCGCACCGGTTTTCCGCACGTCACCTCCGCCACCAAGGGCGAGATCGATATCGTCACCGCGCCGTCGCAGCCGGGTTTCAATCCGCTCGATCTGCTCTATTCCTCGCTCTCGGCCTGTCTGGTGCTCAGCGCCCGCATCGCCGCCAGCCAGATGGGCGTTCTCGATAAGATCAGCGAGATCACTGCCGACGTCACCGGCGAGAAGGCGACGGAAGGCCTTTCGCGCGTTTCAAAGTTCAATATCGTTTTTTCGATCAAGGGCGATATCGACGAAGAAACCCGACAGAAAATCGCCCATGCCGCCGAAGACGAGATCTGCACGGTGAGCAACACCATCCGCGGCAATCCCGAGTTCTCGACGACGATATCGGGGTAAGGCTAAATCTACATAATAATTATAGACAATCGAGAGCGGAGGATTGCGTGACCACTGCCCCGCTTCTATGTTCGGGCATCGAAAGCAATGATCCCGGCCACCATGCAGCCCAAGCCTCTCCCGACGTCTGAACAACCCGTCGTCGCCATCATCGGCGGCGGTGTCTCCGGCGCCGGCGTCGCCTATCATCTCGCCAGAGCCGACTGCGGCGAGCGCCCTGCCATCGTGGTCTTCGAGCCGCGCGCCGAACTCGGCCGCGGCCTTGCCTATGACACGGCCGATCCGGCCCACCGTATCAATGTTCCAGCCGCCAAGATGAGCCTGCAGCCCGATGATCTGGGCGAATTCCTGGCATGGATCGAAGCCCGCGACGCCGTCGCCGGCGACCCAGAGGCCACGCAGCCCGATGGCTCGCTCTTTCCCCGGCGCCGGCTCTTCGGCGATTATGTCGCTTCGCTGCTGAAACCGCTGCTGGAAGACGGTACCGTGCGTCATCGCCGCGCGACGGTGACGAGTGTCGAACGCCGTGCCGGCCGCTGGTCGATCCGCGACGATAGAGGCGGCGTGACGGAGGCCGATATCGTCGCGATCGCCACCAGCCATCCGCCGCCGGCAGCCCCCGGCCGGCTTGCGAGCCGGCTTGCCGCTCATCCCCGTTTCGTCGCCGATACCACCAAGCCGGGCGCGCTCGACGTAATCCGCCCGCAGGACCGGGTGTTGGTCATCGGCAACGGCCTGACGGCCGCCGATGTCATCGCCTCGCTTGCTGAGCGCGGGCATGACGGTCCGGTGACCGCGATCTCGCGCCGCGGGCTGCGGTCTCGCGGCCATCCGCCGGTACCGCAGGAGATTTTCGGCGATTTCGTCTCCGATGCGGCCCATTCCGCCGTGTCGCTGCTGAGAGGCATCCGCGCCGCCATAGGTGCGGCGAAGGAAGAGGGCATAAGCTGGCATGGGGTGATCGATCAGGTGCGGGCGCAGGGATACGATCTCTGGCTGGCGCTGTCGGTTGCCGAACGACGCCGTCTCGTCCGCCATCTGCGTCCCTATTGGGATGTACACCGTTTCCGGATCGCCCCGCAGGTCGAGGCCGTGCTCGACGCGGCGGTTGCGGCAGGCCGCCTCGATATCCTGGCAGGCTCCGTCGCCGATGCGCGCATCGAGGGCGAGCTCATTCTTTGCACCCTGCAGCCGCGTCATCAGCGCCAGCCGTTAGAGCGAAGCTATGACGCCGTCGTCGTCACCACCGGCCCGGCGCATGGCGGTATTCTCCAAACCCAGCCCTGGCTCGCAGCCTTGGCGGCAAGCGGCCATCTGACGCTCGATCCGACCGGCCTCGGCCTTGCCTGCACCGAGCGCTCGGAGGCGATCGGCCCGTCAGGAAAGGCAGATCCCTCTCTGCTGATCTCCGGTCCGTTGGCGCGCGGCACCTTCGGCGAGCTGATGGGACTGCCGCAGGTGACCGAGCATGCCTTCTTCGTCGCGACCGAGATCGCCGAAAAGCTACGGCTGGCCAAGACGAACACGCATCACGTCTGATTTTCAGTTTCGATGTCGCTCTTCGACTGTCGCCGGCGGTCGACTTCTGCTACGCACTCGGCAGTCGATGGCCGGCTGTCGTCGTTCGGGCAATCAGAAATATCCAGATCATGTCGCAGACTGCTTCCACCCTCTCCGATGCCTCGCCTTCCAATCGTTTCGCCCTTGCCGCGCTCGTTCTCGGCGGGGCGGCGATCGGCGGCTCGCCGATCTTCGTCCGACTGTCCGAGGCCGGGCCGATGGCCACTGCCTTCTGGCGTGTGGCGCTTGCGCTGATCCCGATATTCATCGTCTCGCTCGTGAAGAAGGATGCGGGACCAAAGCCGCAAAACGTTTCCGATTATGCCCTGCTGACTTTTCCGGGCCTCATGCTGGCGCTCGACCTGGCCGCCTGGCATCTTTCGCTCACCATGACCTCGGTCGCCAACGCGACGCTGCTTGCAAATCTCGCGCCTGTTTTCGTCACGCTGATCGCCGTACTGTTTTTCAGGGCGAGAACCAGCATCGTCTTCCTCTTGGGACTGGTCCTGGCACTCGCCGGAGTGGTTATTCTGAAGGGCGGACCGGCGGCCGTTGGCAATGGCGACCTCAGCGGCGACGGCGCCGCGATGATCGCCGCCTTCTTCTATGCCTGCTATATCCTGGCGATCGGCAGGTTGCGCAGCCGGTTCGATACGATCCGCATCATGCTGTGGAGCACGGCATCGGCAGCCGTATGCATTTTTCCGATAGCCTTCTTCTTCGAAGGCCAGATGCTGCCCGCGACCGTCTTTGGCTGGTCGATCCTCTTCGGCCTCGCCTTTATCAGCCATGCCGGCGGACAGGTGGCGATCACCTATGCGCTCGCCTATCTGCCGGCGGCCTTTTCATCGCTGACGCTGCTGCTGCAGCCGGTCGTTGCGGCAATCCTTGCCTGGGCGCTGCTCAATGAGGCGATCGGGATGATGCAGGCGCTGGGCGCCGCGGTGGTGCTCGCCGGCATCATGGTTGCCCGGACGTCTCGCGCGCCGGCTTAACCGCTTGCTGCTCCAGCGGCTGTGGATCATCACCCATCCTCTGCAGCAGCCACTTCTGGATGATCGGTACATCGGCATCGCCGAGGTCATGACCACCGGAGATGACGTCGGAATCGACGGTGGCGCCCGAACTCTTCAGCCTTTCCTCCAGCTCGCTCGCATATTTGCCGTAGGCATCCGTCTTGCCGCTGATGACGAGCAGGTCGGTGCCCTTCAGATCGGCATGCGGATAGTCGCTAAGAACCGGCATGGATCGCAGCAGCACCGCCTTGTGAACGAGGTTCGGGTGCAGGTAGAGCAGCGAGTTCAAGAGGTTGGCGCCGTTGGAATAGCCGACATAGACCACCTTCTTGGGATCGAGGCCGTAGGACTTGACGGCGCCTTCGATGAAGGCCGCGAAGGCTTCGGCCTCAGTCTTGATGTCGTTCTGGTCGAAGGAGAAGGGTGTAATGCGCTTGTACCAGCGCGGAAAACCCTCTTCCGTCGCGCGCCCTCGCACGCCCATCAGGGTTGCTCGAGGCGCCGCCTTGTTCAGGAGCGGCATTAGCGTCGTCTCATTGCCGCCCGAGCCGTGGAGGAGCACGAAGACACTGCCGTCGGGATTCGGCGGCGTGTAGAAGCGATGGACGAACGGCAGCTCGCGGTAGTTGATGCGGGGCTGGCCGGGCATCGAAAATTGCGGCAGAACCACCTTCAGGTCGTCGAGATTGGTGATCGTTTCCGGCGGCGCGAAGAGCTTGGTGCCGAGGGATGCATGCTCTTCGTCAACAGTCATGCCGGGCTTGTCGGTTGCAAGCTCCACCAACGTGCCGCCAGGCTCGCGGGCATAGAGCGAGCGGAAATACTTGCGGTCGTGCATGTTGGTCGGCGACGCATCGGTCTTCTCCAGCGCCTTGGATACCGAACGCAGCGCGTCCTCATCAGGGGCCCGGAAGGCGACGTGATCGACCGTGCCGGTGCCTGGCGCACCGGACCAGAAGCCGCGTGCATCGCGCACGTCGATGACGTCGCCCGATTCCGAAACCAGCCTGTCGATCGTGCCGCGGTTGGTCTGGAAGCGGTAACCGAAATGGCTTTCGAGGAAGCTGCGGCTTTCGGCGGGTTTTTCCGTCAGCATGGTGGCGCCGCGCACGCGCTGTATGGTGTGCTCGGCCGGGATCGAAGCTCCGTCCCAGGCGGACGGCGATGTCAGGTTCTTTGCGCCTGCGAGCTTGAGGATGATGTTGTCAGGGTCTTTCAGCCGCAGGACGGGCTCGCCGAATTCGTCGGCCGGTCCCTCGGATCTCAGACCGAAGCTCATGGCCCGCGTCAGCCAGTAGCCGATGCTGGCGGGATCGATCGCCAACGAAATTTCGCTGATCTGGCCATAGCCGGCCCGGCCGGGCGCGCCATCTTCCCAAGCGAGGAAAGTGAGGAGGGATCCCGGCGTTCCCGCCGCATCGCCGTAGAAGAGATGAAGTTGCGTCGCGTCCTCGTAACCGGCCGTCTGCTTGACGAGCCGCATGCCGAGAAAGCCGGCGTAGAAGTCCACGTTCGCCTGCACCTTTCGGGTGATGGCCGTAACGTGATGTATGCCTGATACCATCGAGAGCAGTCCTGATTGAAGCGGCGTCGTCAGGAGCGCGAGTATGAGAGCTGCGAAGGTCATACTGTTGCCAATGACCATCGCTTAATTTTGTTCCGCACAAAGCGCAAGCGAATCGCCGCGCTGCAATAACTCCAAATGTTCGACATCTTCGAGCGCCTCTTCCAATTGCTGCAGGGTCGGCGGCTTGACCATATAGGCGCGTGCGCCGAGATTTTTGGCCCGGCGCATGTCGGTCTCGTCGCTCGATGTGCTGAGGATGCAGACGGGAATTTGCTTGAGGCGGGCATCGACGGAAAGCGCATGCAGCACCTCGAAGCCGTCCATGATCGGCATGTTGATGTCGAGCAGCATCAGGTCGATCTGCGGCACATTTGCGATGCCGGCGCGTTCTTCGAGCAGCCGCATAGCCTCGCGTCCGTTGGTGGCGACATGCAGGTTGAAATTCACCTTGTCCCGCCGCATCAGCTTGATCTTCAGAATCTGGATGTCGGCCGGGCTGTCTTCGACCAGCAGCACTTCGGCGAGCCTGCCCGGACCTTCTCCTGGCTGCTCCGCCGGCCTTGCGCTGTGTGGCACGGCCGATGCGGCCAGCGGCGCGGGCCTCGCCTCGGCGAGCGGCACTTCGAGAATGAAGGTGGCGCCCGGCCCATTTTCCGCCTCGCACCAGATCGAGCCGCCATGCATCTGCGCGATGCGGCGGCAGATGGCAAGGCCGAGCCCGGTGCCTTCGATGCCGCGCCCGACGAGACGCTTGAACGGCTGGAAGATCAGCTCGCGATGTTCAGGATCGATGCCGGGCCCGTTGTCACGCACGGTGAGGCGGCAGGTATCGCCCTGCGCTTCGCCTGTGATGCTGATCTCCGGAACCTTCTGCTCGCAATAGCGAATGGCATTCGACACCAGGTTCTGCAGGAGCTGGGTCAGCAGCGTCGCGTCGCCCATGACCTCCGGCAGCGCCCCGCGGATGATGACGGCGCCGCGGCTTTCGGTCTGCTGGCGCAGATTGTCCTCCACCTGGCCGAGCACATCAGAGAGCGAGACCGGCTTGAGCTCCAGCCCGCCGGAGGCCTCGAGCTTGGTGAAGCCCGAGACCTTGACGATCAGGTCTTCCATATGGTCGGCGGCGCTGAGCACGTAATCGAGCAATTCCCGGTCTTCGGCCGGAAGCGCTGCAGAACCGTGCAGGATGCGGCTGAAGGATTTGATCGTCCGGAGCGGCTCCTTCAAATCATGGGCCATGGCGCGGGTGAAGATCTCAAGCGATTGCCGCTTCTGCTCCAGCTTCGCTTCCAGCATGCCGTGCATGATGGCGTTCTGAATGCAGCGATGCAGTGTCTCGGGCGAAAGCGAATCCTTCGTCAGATAGTCGCGTGCCCCGCTCTTCATCACCTCGACGGCCACGGTTTCGTTGCCCTGGCCGGTCAGCATGATGACGTTGGCGGCGGGATCATCCTCCAGGATATCGGCAAGAACGCCGAGCCCGTCGCGCCCCGGCAGCGAATAGTCGAGCAGGATGCAGTCCGGCCGTTTCCGGCCGTTCAGCGCACGACCCTCTTCGCCCGTCTCCGCCTCCACGACGGTATAGGCAGTGCTGGAAACGCGGCCCAATATGCGGCGATAGACCTCGAGATCGTCGATGTTGTCGTCGATGATGAGAATAGAGCAGTGTTCCGCCAATCTGTCAGTCCTCGAGCGGCAGGATCGCGATTTCGAACCAGTATTCCTTCAGCCGCTGGATCGCCGCGAAGAGCCCGTCGAGATCCACCGGCTTCTGCACATAGGTATTGGCGCCGAGCGCATAGCAGCCTTCGATGTCACGTTCGTCGTCTGAGGTCGTGAGGATCACCACCGGGATCTTGCGCAAGCCGGCGTTCGACTTGATCGCCTCCAGCGTCTTGCGGCCGTCAAGGCCCGGCATGTTGAGGTCGAGCAGGATCAGCCCGGGTTTCGGCACCATCTCGGCGAGCATGTCGAGCGCTTCCTGACCGGAGGCCGCCCAGCGGATCGAATTGCGCAGGTTGGTACGTTTGAAGGCGCGCATCGTCGCTTCGAAATCGTCTTCGCTGTCCTCGACGATCAGGATCGGTTGCGTATCACGCTGCTGCATTCTGCCCCTCGCGCTTTTTTCCCAGAGTGAAGTAGAATGTCGTGCCGGTACCGACCTCGGATTCCAGCCAGATATCGCCATTGTGCCGCGCGATGATCTTGCGAACGAAGGTGAGGCCTGCTCCGGTCCCGTCGTCGGAATCCTGCGACTTTTCCAGCCGTTTGAAAATGCGGAAAATATCCTCGTGGAATTCCTGCGGAATGCCCTTGCCGTTATCCTTAACGAAAAACACGTTGCGGGCAACCGTGCCGTCCTTGCCGACGAACCGGTCAAGATAACCGATTGAGACGAGTGGCGCCGGTTTGTCGTTGTATTTGACCGCATTGGTGATGAGATTGCGGAAGACTTCAGTCAACCGCGGCGCGTCGCAGACCACCTCCGGCAGCCGGCCGTCGATGATGACTTTGGCATGCCGCTCCTCCAGCAGCAGCTCCATCGTCGCGACGACATCCTTGACGATCAGGCCGATATCGGTGCGTTTGACCGCCAGCTGCTGGCGCCCGAGCCGGGAGAAATAAAGAAGCTCGTTGACGAGCTTCTCCATGCGCTGGCTGAGACGCACGAGCCGGTTCAGCCGGCGCACGCCGTCCGCATCGAGCTTGTCTTCATAATCTTCCAACAGGAAGCGGGAGTGGTTGTGCAGGCCGCGCAGCGGTTCCTTGAGATCATGCGAGGCGATATAGGCGAATTCATCGAGGTCGTGGTTGCTGCGCTCGAGCTCGGCTGTATAGGCCTCGAGCTGGGAAAGCGTCGTTTTCATCCGTTCTTCCTGCCGGACGCGCTCGCTGATGTCGCGCACGATACCGACGAAGGTTTTGGTATGGCCGGCGACGACGGCGCTGATGGAAACATCGATGGGAAAGACGATGCCGTTCTTGCGTCGTCCGGAGACCATGCGCGTCGTGCCGATGATGCGCTCCTCGCCGGTCTGCCGGTAATGGGCGAGATAGCCGTCGTGCTCGGAATGGTAGGGTTCGGGCATCAGCATCTTGATGTTTTTGCCGATCGTCTCCTGCGGGGAGTAACCGAACATGGCTTCAGCCGCCGGATTGAAATTCCTGATCGTTCCACGCTCGTCGATGACGACGACGGCATCAGGCGTGCCGCGCACCAGCGCGCCGAAACGGACGCGCTCGCTTTCGAGGTTATAATTGTTGCGCATGAAATAGAAGACGAGGAGCGCGATCAGCCAAAGCGTGGCAGCCGTAATGGTGCGGTTGGCGATCTCCTGCCAAAAACCGGCCTCGTCGTGCTTGACGGCGAAGAAGCCGAGCGTCAGCAGCACGGTGCAGGCAAAGGCGAAGAAAAGCGGCGCATTTCTGTTGCCGAACCAGAGCGCCGTCAGCACCAGCGGTACATAGAGAATGCCGTTGGCGACACCCAGCGGTGTATAGAGATCGACGAGAAGGCCGGTGAAGCAGACCGCAGCCGGGATCCAGAGTGGGATCTGCGCCCGGTTTGCCGGCTGCATCCACCAGGAGCGGGCGAGAAGCCCGGAGCCGAAGATCACCATGCCGACCGCCGTATGCAGCGCCATCGCCGCATAGGGCCCCCAGCGGTAGCCCTGTTCGGCATCGGTGACATAGCCGGCTAGTGCGATCATGCCGAGCGTGATAACGACATAGCTCGTCAATTCCTGCACTACCTGGCTTCTCGACCTCTCCACCTGGAGCGAGAGCAGCAGCGAAAGATTGGCGATCAGGAAGACCAGCGCCGTGTTCGGCCCCATGCCGCCGCCGATCTCGGCGATGAAATCCGGCGAAACCAGGAAGCGCGAGATCAACACGTCGACATTGTGAAAAGTCCGCCCGATCATGACGATTTCCACGAGCCGGGCCGCGGCGATCGCCGCCGCAAGCCCTGCCGTGATCGCCGCCGTTGCTCGAAAGCGGCGGGCGGCGAGTGTCGAAGCGGCAAGCCCCACGCCGGAAAGCACGAAGCAGAGCGCGGTATTGAAGGCCATCGACGGAAAGCCGGGAACCAGCGAAATGACAATCTCGACCTGCAGCAGCCAGCCGGCAACCGCCGTCACGCCGAGAACGAATATCAGGCAGCCGACGGCAATCGCAAAGGCTCGGTAGTGTCGCCTTGGCTGGTCCTGCAGGTCCACGTTGCCCTGATCCTGCACCCGTGTGTCCTCCTTCGGTTTGCGCGGCCATCTTTTCCGAAATCGAGCAATACTCAATAGGCAAGGCAGGGCGGTGCCGCGCTTTTTGCGAAATGATCTGCGATGAGGTATATCGAATTTCAGTGGAACCGCGGTATGGTGATGTCTAAGGACAGCGAGGTTCATTTGAACAATATCCAAATCACGGTGCTGAATGACCACCATATTTTATGTCGACGATAGCAATGATGACCTCTTCTATGTCGACTATATGAGCAGAAAGCAGCAGATAGACGTCGATCTATTCTGTTTTTCGACCGCCGAAATGGCCCTGGAGGCGCTGGCGACGCGCGGGGCGAAAGGTAAGACCTTGCCCGATCTGCTGGTCGCCGATCTCTACATGCCGCTCGATAGCGGTATCGGCCTGATCACTCGGTTGCGCCTGGATGATCGTTTCAAGGCGATGCGGCTTGCTATCTGCAGCGGATCGGATGCTGCCGAGGACCGCGCGCGCTCACTCGATGCCGGCGCCGATGTCTATCTGGAAAAGCCGCTTGACCTTGCCACCGTCATTCTCAATCT
>NZ_VSZV01000069.1:0-2740 GCF_008919455.1 Rhizobium sp. PEPV16 | reverse complement strand
TTCGCGACGGCGCCCTATGCGAGGCTGCCTTTAAGAAGTATTGACGGAAAAACCATCTGACTTAGGGGATCGCCTTGGCAATCGCACGGCGCAACCCTATGTTAGAAACGAATAAGACGGTCGCCATGAGGCGGCTGTTCCATGCTGGGGAGTTCAATGAACCCTAACTTACGTAATTTCGCCTTGTGGGCGATCATAGCGCTTCTGCTGATCGCCCTTTTCAGTATGTTTCAGACGGCGCCGGCGCAAACGGGCTCCCGCGAAATCCCTTATTCGCAGTTTCTGCGTGAGGTCGATGCGGGCCGTGTGAAGGACGTCGTGGTCACGGGCAACCGTCTCTCCGGAAGCTATGTTGAAAATGGCACCACCTTCCAGACCTATTCGCCTGTGATCGACGACAGTCTGCTCGATCGCCTGCAGTCGAAGAATGTCTTGGTTTCCGCCCGTCCTGAAACGGACGGCTCTTCGGGTTTCCTCAGCTATCTCGGCACGCTTTTGCCGATGCTTCTGATTCTCGGCGTCTGGCTGTTCTTCATGCGGCAGATGCAGGGCGGCTCACGCGGTGCGATGGGCTTCGGCAAGTCCAAGGCCAAGCTGCTCACCGAAGCGCATGGTCGCGTGACCTTTGAAGACGTCGCCGGTGTCGACGAGGCCAAGCAAGATCTCGAGGAAATCGTCGAATTCCTGCGTGATCCGCAGAAGTTCCAGCGTCTCGGCGGCAAGATCCCGCGCGGCGTGCTGCTCGTCGGCCCTCCGGGTACCGGCAAGACGCTGCTCGCCCGATCGGTTGCCGGCGAAGCCAATGTGCCCTTCTTCACCATTTCCGGTTCCGACTTCGTCGAAATGTTCGTCGGCGTCGGTGCAAGCCGTGTGCGCGATATGTTCGAGCAGGCGAAGAAGAATGCGCCCTGCATCATCTTCATCGACGAAATCGATGCCGTCGGCCGCCATCGCGGCGCCGGTCTCGGCGGCGGTAATGACGAACGCGAGCAGACGCTGAACCAGCTGCTGGTCGAAATGGATGGCTTCGAGGCGAATGAAGGCGTGATCCTGATCGCTGCCACCAACCGTCCCGACGTTCTTGACCCGGCGCTGCTGCGTCCCGGCCGTTTCGACCGTCAGGTCGTGGTGCCGAATCCCGACATCGTCGGCCGCGAGCGTATCCTCAAGGTGCATGCTCGCAACGTTCCGCTGGCGCCGAATGTCGATCTCAAGATCCTCGCCCGCGGTACGCCCGGTTTTTCCGGCGCCGACCTGATGAACCTCGTCAACGAAGCCGCCCTGATGGCCGCCCGCCGCAACAAGCGCGTCGTCACCATGCAGGAATTCGAGGACGCCAAGGACAAGATCATGATGGGCGCCGAGCGCCGTTCCTCGGCGATGACCGAGGCGGAAAAGAAGCTCACCGCTTACCATGAGGCCGGACACGCCATGACCGCGCTCAATGTCGCCGTCGCCGATCCGCTGCACAAGGCGACGATCATTCCGCGCGGCCGTGCGCTCGGCATGGTCATGCAGCTTCCCGAGGGCGACCGCTACTCGATGAGCTACAAGTGGATGGTCTCACGCCTCTGCATCATGATGGGCGGCCGCGTTGCCGAAGAGCTCACCTTCGGCAAGGAGAACATCACCTCGGGTGCCTCCTCCGACATCGAGCAGGCGACCAAACTTGCCCGCGCCATGGTCACGCAATGGGGCTTTTCCGATCAGCTCGGTCAGGTCGCCTATGGCGAGAACCAGCAGGAAGTCTTCCTCGGCCACTCGGTTTCGCAGTCGAAGAATGTTTCGGAAGCAACCGCGCAGAAGATCGACAATGAAGTGCGCCGCCTGATCGACGAAGCCTATACGCAGGCCCGCACGATCCTGACGGAAAAGCACGACGAATTCGTCGTGCTTGCCGAAGGTCTGCTCGAATACGAGACACTGACCGGTGAAGAGATCAAGGCGCTGATCCGCGGCGAAAAGCCTTCCCGCGATCTCGGTGATGATTCGCCGCCAAGCCGCGGCTCAGCCGTTCCGAAGGCCGGTGCACGGCCTGCCACCAAGGGTGATGAGCCCGAAGGCGGTCTCGAACCGCAGCCGCATTGAACAGCGGCACTCCCTTGAACAAGGCCGGATTTCCGAAGTGGGAGATCCGGCCTTTTCTATTGGTAACGGGATATAATCATTTTTCTCGCTAATTTACGTGCTGATCGCCGCATTTTGTGGCATTCCGCTGAATTGAGGCAAGCATGAATCACGCTCCGGGATTGACGACATTCCACTGAAGCCGGATTCGCTTGGAACGATGCGCTGCCTTGAATGGCGCGCGGAAAGCGCAGGAGTGCAGATGAAAAGACGCTATTTCGGTACGGACGGCATTCGCGGCCAATCCAATGTCTTCCCGATGACGCCGGACCTCGCCATGCGCGTCGGCATTGCCGCCGGCACGATCTTCCGCCGTGGCAACCACCGCCATCGCGTCGTCATCGGCAAGGATACGCGCCTTTCCGGTTATATGCTTGAGAATGCCATGGTTGCGGGCTTCACCGCTGCCGGCCTCGATGCCTTTATTCTCGGCCCGATCCCGACACCTGCCGTCGCGATGCTGACGCGCTCGCTGCGTGCCGATATTGGCGTGATGATCTCGGCGTCGCACAATCCTTACGAGGATAATGGGATCAAGCTCTTCGGCCCCGACGGCTACAAGCTTTCAGACGACATCGAGGCCGAGATCGAGGATCTGCTCGAAAAGGACCTG
>NZ_VSZV01000131.1:0-6573 GCF_008919455.1 Rhizobium sp. PEPV16 | reverse complement strand
CGGCGGCGGCGCCTTCAAAAACTATGACGAACGCACGGCCGAGTTCAAACGCATCTGGACGCGCTCCGATCTGCGCCGTCAGGGCCTTGCCCGCAAGGTGCTGGTGGAACTGGAGGCTCAGGCCGCCCGCCAGGGCTATGCCCGCATCTACCTGACGACCGGCTTTCGCCAGCCCGAAGCCGTCGGCCTCTATCTGAACTACGGCTACACCGCTCTCTTCGACACCTCAGCCGATCCAGAGATCTACAAGAGCCTGCCCTTCGAGAAGGACATCAGCCATCTCGCTGAGCCTGCTCACGAAGATGCCGAACCGCGCCTGCGCGTGGCCGGTGCAAATTTCTGAAACGGCAAAGGCCGACAATCATAAAAGGGAAGCACAATGGCACTGACGACGGATTTCGCCGGCATCGATCCCGGCAGCAGAACGGCAGGATCGAAGGATTATTCCCGTTACCGCATCGTGCCGGCGCGTCATCCGGGCCGCCTGGCAGGCACGATCTTTGCCGCCGTCGTCACCATCGCCGTGCTCTATTCCATTTTCACCAATCCGCGCTGGGGTTGGGGCGTCTTTGCTGAATGGTTCTTTGCCGAACCAGTGCTCGTCGGTCTCGGCAGGACGCTGCTTTTGACGGTGCTTGCCGCCATATCCGGCTCCATCCTCGGAACGGCTCTGGCGCTTGCCCGCGTTTCCAAGTCGCCGCTGCTCTCCGGCCTTTCCTGGGGCTATATCTGGCTGCTGCGCTCGATCCCGGTCATCGTGCTGCTGCTGATCCTGAACAATCTCGGCTATCTGTACGAGACGATCAAGATCGGCATTCCCTTCACCGATACCGTCTTCCTCGACTATCCCACAGTACAATTGCTGACACCCTTTGCCGCTGCCTTTCTCGGCCTGACGCTCAACCAGTCGGCCTTCTTCGCCGAGATCGTGCGCGGCGGTATTCTCTCGGTGGATCACGGACAGTTGGAGGCCGCCGCAGCACTCGGTCTGCCGCGCCGCCGCCAGGCCTTCCGCATCGTGTTGCCGCAGGCCATGCGCTCGATCCTGCCGACCGGCTTCAACGAACTCATCGGACTGGCGAAGAGCACCTCCATGGTCTACGTGCTGGCGCTGCCGGAGCTCTTCTATACGGTCCAGGTGATCTACCGCCGCAATCTCGAAGTCATTCCGCTGCTGATGGTCGCGACCGTCTGGTATCTGATCATCATGACGGTGCTGTCGATCGCTCAGCGCTATATCGAACGCTACTTTTCCAAAGGCGCCGTGCGCAATCCGACGCCATTGCCCTTCCAGGCATTTTTCGAGCGTTTCCGCCGTCCGCTGCCTGTCCTCGATACGGCGACCGACACGGTGCGCAAGATCGGTTTCCGCGATGCGGCGACGCTGCGGGCCGCAGGCGGCGCGGTGCGCATCCACGGTATCTCCAAAAGCTTCGGCTCACTGAAAGTGCTCGATGATGTCGAACTCAGCCTGCCCGCCGGCAGCGTGACCGCCATCCTCGGTCCGTCCGGCTCCGGCAAGTCGACGCTTCTGCGCGCCATCAACCATCTGGAGCGTGTCAATGAGGGTTTCATTTCGGTCGACGGCGATTTCGTCGGTTACAGTAGGAAGGGCGACACGCTCTACGAGCTCAAGGAGAAGGATATCCTCAGAGGCCGCGCCGATATCGGCATGGTCTTCCAGAGCTTCAATCTCTTCCCGCATCTGACCGTGCTCGAAAACCTCATCGAGGCACCGATCCAGGTTCGCGGCGTCGGCCGTGAGGACGCCGTGCAACTGGCGCAGGAGCTGCTGGCACGCATCGGCCTCAGCGACAAGATCAACGCCTATCCGCGTCAGCTTTCCGGCGGCCAGCAGCAGCGTGTGGCGATCGCCCGCGCACTGGCGCTCCGCCCGAAGGTGCTGCTTTTCGACGAGCCGACATCGGCGCTCGATCCGGAACTCGTCGGCGAAGTGCTCGACGTTATCAAGGAACTTGCCCGCACCGGCACGACGCTCGTCATCGTCACCCATGAGGTCGGCTTTGCCCGCGAAGTTGCCGACAGTGTCGTCTTCATGGAGAGCGGCCGAATTCTGGAGGCCGGCCCGCCGGCCCGCATCTTCACACAAGCGGAACATCCCCGCACGCGGGAATTCCTCGCCAAGGTTCTCTAGCGCCTGATAGCGCTGGCGAAATGCCGGGCCGTGACGGGCTGCTCCGGCTGAATAACAATAACCACAACCTAAAGATGAAATGGAGACGGGGCATGACATTTACAGATAGGGCAAGGCTTCTGATAGCGGGAGCCGTCACCATGGCCGCGATCGGTTTCGGTTCCGCCCAGGCGCAGCAGAAGTTCGATCTCAGCCCCGAGCAGCCGAACCGGCTGCGGGTTGAAAAGAACGAGAAACGCATTGCCGAAATCAAGGACTTCAAGTTCGTCGAACACGGTGTCTTCACCGTCGGCATCAGCTCGAGCGGCAATCTTCCGCTGCATGATTATGCTTCCGATTCCAAGACGGTTATCGGTTATGACGTCGATCTGGCGCAGGCCATCGCCGACAGCCTGGGTCTGAAGCTCGAATTGGTTTCCGTTGCCTGGGCCGATTGGCCGCTGGGGCTGACCTCCGGAAAATTCGACGCGGTGATCTCCAACGTGACGGTCACGGAAGAACGCAAGGAAAAGTTCGATTTCTCGACCTACCGCAAGGATGAGCTTGGCTTCTACGTCAAGGCCGATAGCCCGATCGCGACGATCAAGCAGCCGAAGGATATTGCCGGCCTGAAGGTCATCACCGATGCCGGCACCAACCAGGAGAAGATCCTGCTGGAATGGGATCGCGAGAACGTCGCCGCCGGCCTGAAGCCAATCGAGGTGCAATATTATGACGACGACGCGGTGAAGGATCTCGCCGTTCAGTCCGGCAGAGCCGACACCGTCTTCAGCGTGAACGCAACGCAGGCCTATTCGGCGGGGATAAACGGCAAGACCAAGCTTGTCGGCACCGTCAGCGGCGGTTGGCCGATCACGGCCGAAATTGCCGTTACCACGCGCAAGGGCAGCGGCCTGGCAGCGCCCTTGACCGATGTCGTCAACGACCTGATCGCCAGCGGCGCCTACCGGAAGATCCTCGATACATGGAACCTCGGTCCGGAGGCGATCGACAAAGCCCAGACCAACCCGCCCGGCCTGCCGAAGAGCGGCTCCTGATCTATCCCTATTGGGCCGGCGGCAATGCTGCCGGCCATTCCTGCCTGACAATTTGGAGATTGAAGACGATGATTGCCTTTCCGGCATTCCGGACCCTGCTGATCGCCGCCATGGCGTCTGCCCTTTCCTTCGGCGCAACCCGTGCAGCCGAGGATTTCGACCTCAGCCCAGAGCAGCCGGGCCGGCTTCACGCCGCCAAGAACGATGCGGCTATCGCTGCGATCCCGAAGGATTTCAAGTTCGTCACGTCAGGCAAGTTCACCATCGCCGTCAGCCCGGGCGGCCCGCCGCTTGCCACCTATGCCACCGACGCCAAGACCGTGGTCGGGGCAGATCCCGATTATGCCTATGCCATCGCCGACAGCCTCGGGCTGACGCTGGAGATCGTGCCGGTCGCCTGGATCGACTGGCCGCTCGGCCTCGCCTCGGGCAAGTATGATGCCGTCATCTCCAATGTCGGGGTCACCGAGCAGCGCAAGGAAAAACTCGATTTCTCCACCTACCGCCAGGGCCTGCATGGCTTCTTCGTCAAAGCCGACAGCCCTGTGACCTCGATCAAGGAGCCCAAGGATGCGGCAGGCCTCAGGATCATTGTCGGGGCCGGCACCAACCAGGAGCGCATCCTGGTGAAGTGGAGCGAGGAAGATGTTGCCGCGGCCCTGAAACCGATCGAACTGCAATATTACGACGACGAGGCGGCAAGCCTTCTCGCACTGCGGTCCGGCCGGGCCGATGTCATCGTCCAGCCGCATGCGCAGCTCGTCTTCATCGCCGCGCGCGACAAGAACATCAAGCGCGTCGGCACGCTGAGCGCCGGCTGGCCGGATCGCTCGGATGTCGCAATCACCACCCGCAAGGGAAGCGGGCTGGCCGATGCGCTGACTGTCGCCACCAACGGCCTGATCAAGGACGGCACCTACGCAAAAATCCTCGATCACTGGCATCTTTCCGAGGAAGCCCTGCCGGCATCCGAGACCAACCCGCCCGGCCTGCCGAAGTACTGATCATCGGATGGCACGAGTGGGCAACATATCCATCAGCCATATCGGCTTCCTCACCCCTGGCAATTATCCCGATGGCGATCCGTTGTCGGGATTGGAGCGGACGCTTGAGCAGCTGCAATATGGCGAAGATCTGGGCTTCGACAGTGCCTGGGTCCGTCAGCGGCACCTGGAGCCCGGAATCTCTTCCGCGAGCGCTTTCCTGGCGGCAGCGACGCAGCGCACCAGTCGGATCGAGCTTGGAACCGCGGTCATCCCGATCGGTTACGAGAGCCCTTACCGGCTGGCCGAAGATCTCGCCACCGTCGATGTTCTGTCGGGCGGACGGCTGAACATCGGCGTCAGCGCCGGCCGGCCGCTGCACGCCGAGCTGATCGCTCCGCTTGTCTTCGACGGCGACTGGACGGGTTACGATTTCTCGCATGATCGCGTGCTGCGCTTTGCCGACAATCTGCGTGGTACTTATCTCGGCGACGAACATACCTTGATCAGGACGCCCTTCGGCCCGCAGCGTCCGCGGCTGCAACCTTATGCCAAGGGCCTGATCGACCGGATCTGGTATGGCGACGGTTCGCAGCGCTCGGCCGAATGGGCCGGCCGCAATGGCTTCAACCTGTTGACCGGCAATGTGATAACGGGTGAGGGGACGGATGATTTCTTCATCGCGCAATCGCGATTGATCGAAACCTATCGCGCCGCCGACACGCAGCGGCGCGTTGCGCTGGGGCGCGTCATCGTGCCTTTCGACAGCGCCGATGCGGCAACGCGCCGCCGGTATCGAGACTATGCCGATGGCCGCCATGAGCGGACGCTTTCGCCGCAGGGCAAGCAGCGCACTCTGTTCGCCCGTGATGTCGTCGGCACATCGGACGAGATATTGGCGCAGCTGTTTGCCGATCCGATACTGCGCGAGGTCAGCGAGTTGAGGCTGGAGCTCCCTTACGAGTTCGAGCACGTGGAGTATCGACAGATTCTCCACGACTTCGTGACGCTGATCGCACCGGAGCTCGGATGGAAAGCGCCATCCGACATTCGGGCCGCTTCCTGAAGCACCATCGAGCAGCAATTCAAAGTGTTACAGCGTCCTTTGCGCGTCTGAAAAGACGCGGCGCTGTAAGCCCATTCGACGCCACAACAATCACCTCACAGGGAACATGCATCAGTGACCAAATCGGTAGAATACTTCTTTTCGATCGGCTCGCCCTGGTCGTATATCGGCTTCGATGCCTTCGCCGAACTTGCGGCGAAGAACGACGTCGTCATCACGCCTTATCTGACGACGGTGGTCGAGGAAAATGGTGGTATCTTTTCGCGCAACCGCCCGGAGATCCGGCGCGCCTACTGGACGCGGGACCTCAAGCGCTGGGCGCGCGTGCGCGGCAAGGAGCTGCGGCTCGAACATCGCCCTGATTTGAGCGATCCGACGCCGGCGTCCCTCTTCGTGATTGCGGCCTATCTCGACGGACAGGATTGGATCGGCGTTGCCCGCGCCCTGCAGCATGCCTTCTGGAGCGAGGCGAGGGATATCGGCAAGCCCGACGTGCGCGAGGCGATCGTGACATCAGCGGGTTTCGATGGCGCGGTGCTCCTCAGACGACAAGCCGACGACGATGTTCAGAACAAATGGTCGGCGGACCGTGTGCATGCGCGCGACAGCGGCGTCTTCGGCTTTCCCACCTATGTCTTTGACGGCGAGATCTATTGGGGCCAAGACAATTTGCCCTTCCTCGAACGTCATCTTCACGGCGACAAGCCTTAGGCTTGGAATTGCAGCGTCCGGAGGTCGCAGATGCCGATGGCGGTCGGCTTGCAGCTTATGCGTGCTGGAGCGGCGGCGAACGTTTTTTTCAACCAGGCGAACAAGGAGAGATGAGCGTTCCTTTAATCTATCAATTTTGTAGACAATAGTTGGGCAACGCAAAGAGAGGAAAAACCATGTCAGGTTTCAAACTCGTCGGCATCGCTGGCAGCTTCAACCGTCCATCGAAGACTTTGGCACTCGTGCGGCACGTCTCCGAACGTGCGAGCATTCGATACGGATTTACAAGCAAGACCTATGATCTCAATGATGTCGGTCCGTCGCTGGGCAGCGCCTTGTGGCGCAAGGATCTCGACGCGCAGGCCAGGCGTGTCGTCGACGAGATCGTGCAGGCCGATGCCCTGATCATCGGCTCGCCGACCTACAAGGGCTCATATCCCGGCCATTTCAAGCACCTGATCGACCTGATCGACCCCCACGAACTTCGGGGCAAGCCGATCATCATCACGGCGACCGGCGGCGGTGACCGGCACGCGTTGATGGTCGAGCATCAGCTTCGGCCGCTGTTCGGGTTTTTCATGGCCCACACCTTACCGACTGCCGTTTATGCGTCCGACCGCG
>NZ_VSZV01000108.1:0-4786 GCF_008919455.1 Rhizobium sp. PEPV16 | reverse complement strand
CAAACCAGAATCCGATGGCGAGTCCCTTGTCTTGCCGCAGGTATTCGATCTGGTGGGCTGGCACCGCGTAGTTGAACTTTGCGCCCTCGGTCACGACGTCGTCGTGACCGCCTGCCTCCGCGAAGACGGGCGGCAATGTGCGTGCAAAGATCGAGTCCGCTACGATGCGATGCCGCCAGCCGACGATGTTCCCCTCGGCATCGAGCCCAACCTTAACGTGCTGTGCCTCGAGTGGCCGGAACGTGTCGTGCCGGACGTCATCTTCCCGGCTCCAAATGACCTTAATCGGCCGGCCCTCCACGGCCTTGGCCAGCGACACCGCATCGATGATGAAGTCCGCCTCCGCCTTGCGTCCGAACCCGCCGCCGAGCAGGGTTGTGTTGACCTTGACCTTGTCGGGCGTAGTGCCCACCACCTCTGCCGCGAAACCCTGTGTGCCCGTCGGACCCTGGGTCGGCGCCCAGATCTCCACCCTGTCGCCGGTGACAAGCGCCGTGGCGTTCATCGGCTCCATGGTCGCGTGGGCGACATGGTCGCTCATGTAGTCGACCTCGATTACCCTCGCGGCCCCGGCGATCGCAGCCTCAACGTCACCATTGGTGTGCGCAGGAACACCTTGCTGGCCAAGGTCGCGGCCGACGGAGCGATACTCGTCGATCAGCCGCTGGCTTGTATAATTTCTGACCCGTGATGTCGTGCTCCAGGTCACCTTGAGCAGATCTTTCGCACGCTTCGTAGCTTCGACCGTTTCGCCGATAATGCCGACGCCGTAGGCCAGCGGGACGATATGGGTGATGCCGGGCACGTTTCGCGCTTCGGCGTCGTCGATGGTCTCAGGCCGTTCGTCCTGAACCGGCGCCCGCAGAACCGCTCCAAAGAGCATGTTCGGAAGCTGGACGTCGATACCGAAGACTGCGGTTCCATTGACCTTGGAGGGCACGTCGATGCGCCGGATTGTTCTGCTTCCGATATAGCGCCACCTGTCGCTTGGCTTTAGATCAGCCTCCGTCGCCTGAGGCATTGGATCCGGAAGCACGGCCCTGGCAGCAATCTCACCGTAGTCGAGCGAGCGGCCCGTGGATGGATGCAAGACCCTGTGAGGCTCGGTCTCGAGCTCCCTCACTGGCACGTTCAACATGCCGGCAGCGCCCGCCAGAAGGATCAGGCGGGTCTGGGCACCCGTCAGGCGAAGCAGTGCATTGTAGCCGCGCGTGGACTCGCTGCCGCCAGTGAGTTGTATCCCGTAGAATCCGGGATTGCCGTAACTCTCGGCATCGGAAGGCGCCTGCACGACCCGCACACGGTTCCAATCGGCATCCAACTCCTCGGCGACGAGCAGGGGCAGCGTCGTCGTGATGCCTTGACCCATCTCGACCGCCGGCGAGATGATGCTGACTGTGCCGTCCGCCGCGATCGTTACCCAGGCGTTGGGACGGAAGTCACCTTCGGCGGCAGCGGCCATGTCTGCGCCGTAGGCGAGGCTGGGCAGGCTACCGAACGCGACGGCGACGCCGAGGCCGCCGGCCGTTACGAGGAAGCTGCGCCGCGACAGCGCGCGGCTTTTAGGCTGCAAGATGCAGATCATGGCTCAGCCCTCCCGTGCTGCGCGTTGGATCGCGCTGATGATGCGGACATAGGTCCCGCAACGACAGATGTTGCCGTCCATGTGGGCGATGATCTGTCCACGAGTGGGGGCGGGAGTGTGTTCGAGGAGCGCTGCCGCCTGCATGATTTGGCCGGACTGACAGTAACCGCATTGCGGCACCTGCTCGACAATCCAAGCCTTCTGAAGCGGATGGCTGGCGTCCGGCGACAGACCTTCAATGGTGGTCACCTCCCGGCCCGCAACGTCCCCCAGCAAAGTCTGGCATGAGCGTGTCGGTTCTCCGTCGATATGGACGGTGCACGCGCCGCATTGCGCAATCCCGCAGCCGAATTTGGTGCCGGTGAGCTTCAGATGCTCACGGACCACCCAAAGGAGCGGCGTATCGGGTTCGGCGGCGACATCAACCGCATTCCCGTTGATCGTGAAGGCCGTCATGAATGCTTCTCCTCAATCTGGTGATTGGCTTTCGAGGTAATCGATGATTGCGGCTCGTTGTGCCGCATTCGGGACGCTGACGGTCATCCGTGTCCCGCGCATCATTTGGCTCGGCGCGGCAAGGAAGGTGTCGAGTGACTGGCGGTCCCAAGTGATGCCTGAAGATTGCATCGCGTCGGAATAGTTGGCGCCTTCGACGCTGCCGGCAGTCCGCCCGATAACGCCAAGGAGTTGGGGACCCATTTTGTTTTGTCCTGGCTTGACGTTGTGGCAGGCGGCGCAGCGCTGCCGGAACAAGCGCTCTCCATCTGCCTCCTGAGCGGCGGCCGAAGACGCAAAGAACAGCCCAGCAATAGGCAAAAGGATCGCGAGCAGACCGCTCATCCGTTCTTTGATGCGATGGGTTGTAGGCGCGGCTGTGGCATGGATTATGGTGCAAATCACTTATCGCCTCCGTGTCAGACGATACGATAGTTATCCACCTGGAAACGATCTATGCTCGAAAATCCGTGATATCTTTTCGATCGTCCGAGTTTGATTGTGGTGAACCTCTGTTGGATGGGTGACGAGGCGCAGCTTGCCGGGTTTCGGACGCGATCACCGAAGCATTTCAGGCCGGAATGGTGTTCTTGAAGTTTGGTAAGGAAAGCGGCCTGTTTATCAATAAGAAAGCAGTCGCGGGTTCGAGAAGACCATGGCAAAACCCGGTCGCGTAAGTTCGATACATAGGCGGTATTCCCACACGATTGAGATTACACTCGTCGCCTCAGATACATTCAAGAGCAGCTAAAAGAAGCGAGAAGGGCGAAGGCTTTCCCAAAGCGCTATGGCATTTGTCATTCATTTGCATTATAGTCTCACCGAAAAGTGGAGATCGCTATGGCTGCAAATGCACTGGTTCAAACTCGTATTGATGCCGAGGTTCGGGATCGTGCCTCCGCAGTGCTTGGAAATATGGGGCTGACCGTGTCTGATGCGGTTCGTATCTTACTCACCCGAACGGCCAACGAAGGTGCGCTGCCGCTGGAGCTTCTTTCAGGCAGCGAGGCCCATGACGCTTGGTTTCGCACCAAGGTACTCGAAGCGCTGAACGATATTCGACCGGACGTCTCAGATGATGAAGTCGAGGCGCATTTCGCTGAACGTCGAGCGGCAGCGCGCCTTAACGCGGGTGCGCGCAAATCGTGAAGCTTACCTGGTCTGCGTTCGCGTTATCGGATCGCGACGCCATTTTCACATACATAGAAGCAGAAAATCCGTCAGCCGCCATACTGGTCGACGAACGGATCGTTGCTGCCGTCCGTCGGTTAGTAGATTTTCCCGCGAGCGGTCGTGTTGGCAGAATTGCTGGCACCCGCGAACTGGTAATTAACGGCACGCCGTACGTCGCGGCATATGCAATTACCGAAACAGCGGTTCGTATTCTTCGCGTCCTCCATGGCGCGCAGGAATGGCCAGAGACTTTGACAACGCGCTAGCTTTGTTCTCGATACTGAGTATCAACGGGTCGGTGGTTCGAACTGGTTCAAGGCGAGCACCACTGGTCTCCTAGCTTTTCATGCCAACGTTTCCGAATGCCGTCTCAAGTCACTGGTTCCGCCAAGTAGCGAAACCGCGAAAACGAATGCTAGACTCCGTCTTCTGCGAGGAAGCTTATCGCCAATGGACTAGAAGGACTTATGTCAGAACGGGACGATCATACCCATCCGGTGGCGGCAGTTGCCCCAGGTTACCTAGCTAACCACGCGGCCAAGGTGTTAAATCGCGTTGGATACGGCGCTAAGGCCGCAAGGCCTCAGGCTGGCCCTGATTGGACCGATCATTCTCCTATCCTGGAAGGGGCCGATGCTTCCGTCAGGATGGATATGGCTTTATTCGCCTGGCCAACTCACGCGCACCTGAGCTATGGTTTCAAGCGTTCGCGGACCATTCGAGCAATAAGACATGATCATTCGTCCATTCACGATCGCGGTTGCCGACCAAGACCTTATGGATTTAGAGCATCGTCTGTCCATAGCCCGCTGGCCTAAGGCACTTGACGACGCTTCCTGGGAGGATGGCGCAAGTCTCGCCTTTCTCCGCAGGCTGGTGGATCACTGGCAGAACCGCTTCAACTGGCGTACTGAAGAAGCGCGGCTTAACCAACTGCCGCAGTTCGTAGGATCGGTCGATGGCATCGATATCCATTTTATCCACCAAAAGGGCGTTGGGCCGGCACCTTTGCCGCTGATCCTCACTCATGGCTGGCCGGGTTCCTTCACCGAGTTCGAACGCATCCTGCCGCTCCTGACAAATCCCGGTGCCCATGGTGGCGATCCGGCGGATGCTTTCGATGTGGTGGTTCCCTCGCTTCCCGGCTATGGGTTTTCGTCAGCGCCGCTAAAGCCGGGCGTTGGATCCCGCGCCATTGCCGGCCTTTGGCATGAACTGACGACATCCCTCGGATACGAGCGGTTTGGTGCGCAAGGCGGCGACATCGGCTCAGGCGTGTCCACGTGGTTGGCGCGCCTCTTTCCGGACAAGGTCCTCGGCGTCCATCTGAACTACGTGTCAGCGGGCTTTCGTCCGACTCTGGCTCCCGGCGAAGATCTGACGGAAGAAGAACGGACCTACCAGACGAGCGCAGCGTTATGGGCCGCGACCGAGGGGGCATACTCGGCGATGCATTCCACCAAGCCGCAGACTTTGGCCTTCGCGCTTTCGGATTCGCCCGTGGGACTGGCAGCCTGGATTTCAGAAAAGTTT
>NZ_VSZV01000042.1:390-1425 GCF_008919455.1 Rhizobium sp. PEPV16 | reverse complement strand
TCCAAGGACATGGGCCCGATCGAGAGCTATCTGTCGATCGAGGAGGTGATCCGCGTTGCTAAACTCTCCGGCGCCGATGCAATCCATCCCGGCTATGGCCTGCTGTCGGAAAGCCCCGAATTCGTCGATGCCTGCAACAAGGCCGGCATCATCTTCATCGGCCCGAAGGCCGATACGATGCGCCAGCTCGGCAACAAGGTCGCAGCGCGCAACCTGGCGATCTCGGTCGGCGTGCCTGTGGTCCCGGCCACCGGGCCCTTGCCCGAGGACATGGCCGAAGTGGCGAAGATGGCGGACGGGATCGGCTATCCCGTCATGCTGAAGGCGTCCTGGGGCGGCGGCGGGCGCGGCATGCGCGCGATCCGCGATCCAAAGGATCTCGCCCGCGAGGTGACGGAAGCCAAACGCGAGGCGATGGCGGCCTTCGGCAAGGACGAGGTCTATCTGGAAAAGCTCGTCGAGCGCGCCCGGCACGTCGAAAGCCAGGTGCTCGGCGATACGCACGGCAATGTCGTGCATCTCTTCGAGCGTGACTGCTCGATCCAGCGCCGCAACCAGAAAGTCGTCGAGCGCGCCCCGGCGCCATACCTAAGTTGGGAGCAGCGCCGTGAGCTGGCTTCCTACTCCGTCAGAATTGCACAGGCGACCAATTACATCGGCGCCGGCACTGTCGAATATCTGATGGATGCCGACACCGGCAACTTCTACTTCATCGAGGTCAATCCGCGCATCCAGGTCGAGCATACGGTGACCGAAGTCGTCACTGGTGTCGATATCGTCAAAGCGCAGATCCACATCCTAGACGGGCATGAAATTGGCAGCGATGAAAGTGGAGTGCCGAGGCAAGAGGACATCCGTCTCAACGGCCATGCTCTGCAGTGCCGTATCACTACCGAGGACCCGGAACAGAATTTCATTCCAGACTATGGGCGGATCACGGCTTACCGCCAAGCGTCTGGATTTGGAATTCGGTTGGACGGAGGAACCGCATACGCCGGGGGTATTGTCACCAGGTACTTTGATCCGCTGTTAGAG
>NZ_VSZV01000042.1:0-267 GCF_008919455.1 Rhizobium sp. PEPV16 | reverse complement strand
TCCAGCAGGTCAAGCGCCAGGATCGCGCCACGAAGCTCCTGACCTACCTCGCCGATGTCACCGTCAATGGCCATCCCGAGGCCAAGGACAGGCCGAGGCCGCTGGAAAATGCGGCCGAGCCGGTGGTTCCCTACGCCAACGGCAACGCGATCAAGGATGGTACGAAGCAGCTCCTCGACACGCTCGGCCCGAAGAAATTCGGCGAATGGATGCGCAACGAGAAGCGCGTGCTTTTGACCGACACGACGATGCGCGACGGCCACCAGT
>NZ_VSZV01000041.1:0-1388 GCF_008919455.1 Rhizobium sp. PEPV16 | reverse complement strand
TTTCCTTCCTGCGCGGTGCAAGCTCGGCGCAGGAACTGTTCGAGACCGCCAAGGCTCTCGGCATCGAAGCCCTCGGCGTCGTTGACCGCAATTCGCTGGCTGGGATTGTCCGGGCACTCGAAGCATCCCGCGCTACGGGATTACGTCTCGTTGTCGGTTGCCGGCTCGATCTGCAAGACGGCATGTCGTTGCTGGCCTATCCGACCGACCGGGCTGCCTATTCCCGGCTGACCCGCCTTATCACCCTCGGCAAGTCGCGCGGCGGCAAGAACAACTGTATCCTCCATTGGGACGACGTCATCGCATACACCGACGGCATGATCGGCATCCTGGTGCCGGATTTGCCGGATGACACCTGCGGGATCCAGCTGCGCAAGATGGCCCAAGTGTTTGGCGATCGCGCCTATGTGTCGCTTTGTCTGCGGCGTCGGCAGAACGACCAGCTGAGGCTGCATGAGATTTCCAATCTCGCTGCGCGGCTCAAGGTGAAGACGGTGGTCACCAACGACGTGCTCTTCCATGAGCCAGGTCGCCGGCAGTTGCAGGACATTGTCACCTGCATTCGCACCCGCACAACAATCGACGAGGTCGGCTTCGAGCGCGAGCGCCACGCCGACCGCTATCTGAAGCCGCCGGAAGAAATGGAGCGCCTGTTTCCGCGATACCGGCAAGCCCTCGCGCGAACCATGGAGATTGTCCGTCGGTGCACGTTCTCGCTCGAGGAACTCACCTACCAATATCCGGAGGAGGCGATCGTGCTGGGCAAGGATGCTCAGGCCTCGCTGGAGCATTATGTCTGGCAATGCGTGCCCGATCGCTATCCCGAGGGACTACCGCCCGATGTATTGAAGGTCGTGCGCCACGAGCTCGATCTGATCCGCACCATGAAATACGCCCCGTATTTTCTGACCGTCTTCTCGATCGTGCGCTATGCGCGGTCTCAAGGCATTCTTTGCCAGGGCAGGGGTTCCGCCGCCAACAGCGCCGTCTGCTACATCCTCGGCATTACCAGTATCGACCCCTCGACCAACGATCTCCTCTTCGAGCGTTTCGTCTCCCAGGAGCGCGACGAGCCGCCGGATATCGACGTCGACTTCGAGCACGAGCGGCGTGAAGAGGTGATCCAGTGGATTTACCGCACCTACACCAGAGAAAAGGCAGCACTCTGCGCAACCGTAACCCGCTACCGGGCGCGGGGCGCGATCCGCGATGTCGGCAAGGCACTTGGTTTGCCGGAGGACGTGATCAAGGCCTTGTCGTCCGGGATGTGGTCCTGGTCGGAAGAGGTCTGCGATCGCAATGTCCGCGAGCTCAATCTCAATCCGGACGACCGGCGTCTTGTTCTGACTTTGAAGCTCGCCCAGCAATTGATGGGCGCGCCACGGCAT
>NZ_VSZV01000348.1:94298-96393 GCF_008919455.1 Rhizobium sp. PEPV16 | reverse complement strand
CAGCCGCCGGTCAAGCGCTGGCCGCATTCTCAGGGCTATATCGAGACGAACATCTTGGCGGCGGCTAGTCCCGCCGCCAACGCTTTTGCTCGCAGCCTGCATGCGGGGTAGAATACGAGGTCGATAAAATGGCGTCTCCATGGAAACTTCTTGCCCGGCTTGTGTCACCGCGACGTCAGCCGCACCAAGAACAGGGCTCGCCCGATGACGTGAAGCCGGATGTATTAGCCATCGCCAAACCGACTGAAACGGTCGCCGACAACGGATTGAACAGCGCGGATCTTCCGGCCGAAGAAAAGCCAGCCCCTCACGATCCATCGGAGGCGGTGTCTGCGGACCCGGATCATTCCGAAGACACGGCAACCGGTGATCATGGCAAGGCGGATATCGAAGGCACCAGACCGGTGGAGGCGGCTGATCCGGCCTTATCCAATGAGGCCGGTACGGTCGCACACGACACACGGAAACCCTCGCAGACTGGCGAAGGTGCAACGCGAAAGCGCAGCGCCAGGGGCAAAAAAGCGGCCAGGGATGAAGCCATTCCGCCACCCTCTCCAGGCGTTCCCGCCGTTTCTGACGACGCAATCCGCCTCGATGAAGAGATCAGGCTGCTGCGAGTCCAGCTGGCGCGCAAGCTTCAACTGCAAAATGCACAACTGAAGAGGATGCTGCAGCGGTTCGAACGCTGAACGTATCATGGCTGCTGGCGCCCAATCGGGCCAATAGCCCGCCGGTTGATCAGATGTCGGTACAATGACCGGAGGGAGCTTTGCGAAGATGCGGGACTAATCGCCAACAAAAGCCGAGCGGGACATGATGGGATGGGACTTCGTCGTCGAGTTCCCAGCAATAGCAGAGTGTAATCGCGGCGTCCCGCCTCGACCATTTCCTGCAAAGCGATCTGATGCGCGGGGTGATCGAACTGTTGCACCTGCAGCCAGCACAGATATCGCATCGTCCAGCCCTTCATGCGTGGATACATCCCACCACCTGCGATCTGGCGTATCGAAATAGGTTGATGTCTGCTCGATGACCTCATGCGGTTTTCCAAGCCGATCGGAACTCAGGACGACGTCCAGAGTTTCGTCTGAGAGGTCGAGCTTGATTTCGATTTCGGACAAGACGGGCTCCACGGTTGATTGAGCATCGCCAACGGCGAAATCCGTGGGATGTCTAGGTTTCGCAAATGTAGGACGAAACGACTGGACCTGCCCGCCTAGTTTGCGGGCTGTATCGGAGGCCCTTCATGCTCCAGGAGTCAACACGAAACGAAGCTCTAGCTGACGAGGCTCGCGATAAAATGGCGCTGAACCCCGTGGTGCCGAAACACCGCCTCATCCTTCTGCGCCACGCCAAATCCGCCTGGCCCGACGGTGTGTCCGACCGTAAGCGGCCATTGGCGGATCGCGGGCGCAAGGCAGCACCCGTCATAGGCGCCTATATCGTGCGCGAAAAGCTGATCCCCGATCTCGCTCTCGTCTCGCCGGCCCGCCGGGCGCAGGAAACCTGGAAGCTCGTCCGCGGGGTCCTTTCGAAAAGGGTCTCCGAACGCGAGGCGGAGATCTATGAGGTGTCGGCCGAGCGCATCCTCGATGTGATCCGGGCCGTCGAACCTGGCATTCGCACGCTGCTCATCGTCGGCCACAATCCTGGCATGGAGAATGCGGCCTCGCTTATCGTGGCGGACGGCGATGCCGATGCCGTGGGTCGCATGCGGGAGAAGTTCCCGACGGCGGGACTCGCGGTTATCGACATCGATCTCGACGGATGGGACGAGATTGCGGCGGGCACCGGGTATCTCGAGCGGTTCGTAACGCCGCGATCCTTGGTCTAATAAGGCCACTTTCCGGTTTGAACTTGGTGGACATTGTGCACGGCCCTGATTCTACCCCGCGCTGGTTCCGAACGGGCCGTTCACGGCAGAATGGTTCGACAACCCCGAATTGGCCGGAGAACCCGTTCTCGTCGACGAAGCGGAAATGGCCAATGCCTCTTTTTCAACGAGGTCGGGGCAAAGCGGATACCTCGCGCCTTATGGGGCACTTCACGCCCGTTGCCTCAGGTATACACCGTGTCGGCGTCATTGTACGGGTCG
>NZ_VSZV01000348.1:77079-94214 GCF_008919455.1 Rhizobium sp. PEPV16 | reverse complement strand
GATCGCGGAGGTCGACCTTTGGCCGGAACGGCCCGGTTAGCTGCGGAAGCTGACGTCGCTATCCTCTTCGCCGGCCGCAGTGCGGAGCCGAGCATCAGATAAACGACGGTGCGCTCGCAATGACGAGGGGACTTAGATCCATTGTTGCGAACCTCAATGCCTCCCGCTCACGCCTTCGATCTGAAAACAGACCTGGCGGCACGCTCCCGTTCGGCATTCGGCGATGCCAGATGAGTGTCAACTCTTCACTGACAAACCGCGCCGGAAAAACAAAGCACTACGCACGTCGACTTACTTCAACGCCTCGGAAATCAGGTTTGCGAGCGGGCTGCAGCAACGGCCGCCTGTTCGCGCGCCGGATTTCGAGCTCGGGTTTCATAGGACCGGTCGAACCCATGAGGACTCTTTTCATAACCGATGGGCCCGACGTAGACGAACTCGATCGCCTTCTTCCGGCTCTCCTTCAGCCATTCGGCCGGATCGCTGATGGCCGCGCGCACTCGATCCGGCTCGGGCAGCTTGATGTTCCTGTCTAGCAGACTGTCTCGGATTGCACCGGAGGGCGTCGAGTAACCGCCGAAAATCCCATCCCAACAGGCAGAAGCTTGACGGCCTGACCATTCGGGGGCGTGACGTCGATGAGGTTGCCACCCTGATCGCCCTTCTTCAACGCCTTGGAAAACCGCGCGCTGGCGTGAAGCGGCTGGTGAGCGTCACCGACGAGATGCAGCAGCCAGACAAGATCATTGGAGCGTACGCTGTCGGGCAGGCCGGACGAGGCAGGGAGAGCTGTGGTGAAAGCGACGATCTGGGTTTCGAGATTGACCGGGTCGATTTCTCCTTCGGTCATCCCCTCCGGCCGGCTGTGCCAAACGTTCATAACAGGCGCTTGAGATCGCCCTTGTTTGTGACGGTTTCATGACTATCCTTGCCTCGCGGGCGAAGGAGACACGTCATGGCCGAAAAACGCAAGAAAATTTATAAAGCTCTCGTGGACGGTGCGACCGACGGCCTGTCCGATAAGGCGTCGATTGGGCAGGTCGTCTCTTCGTGGGTTCCCGCGACGGGGCGACTTCGACTTCCTCGTCCTGGTCGTCTCCGGTATCGCCGTTGGCGATTTCACTCATCCGATGTTTGATGGCCAGCGCGTAAATCGTGTTCAGCACATGCCGATCAGTGACATCCGGGTCGGTCAGCGCGAACAGTGCGGCACGCACAATCTTCTTGCTCGATGTTTTCGGGCAGCGCTCGACGACGAATTCGTAAAGTGCCTCCAGCCGGCATACCCGTCGGATCGGCCAGAAATGCGATATTCGCGTTACGAGCGATGAACGCTGTGGTCGAGAAACACGCGAGCCGGCTTCGCGGACGGCGCATAGGAGCACAGCCATGCGAAAGATCGATGAAGTTATAGAGGATACGGTCATCGTGCCTGTCGGCTTACATCGCTCCCAAGTATATTTGAATGGGTCGCACGACGACGTTAAATCTTCTCACGCATGATCTGACCAAGCGCTCTCCGGGCAACCTCTTGGCTAGCGACGTCGATTGGCAGCCATCTCATCTTACGCATGTCCTTCTCTGGAAAGTCCCTCTCGATATGCGTGAGACGGATAAGATGAACGGCAACACGGTCGCGAACGGGGCTTCCATCCTTGGCGTAGGTATACGACCCCAGAACGCCCTCCATCGCCGTGCCTTTGATGCCGGCTTCTTCGAATGCCTCCCTCTGAGCGGCGTCACCAGACGTTTCTCCCGGCTCGACATGTCCTTTAGGAATACCCCATCGGCCGTTGCGAAGGCTGCCGACCAGCAGAACCTCGACCCTGTCCTGACCGTCTACTTTGCGGAGACAGATTGCTCCGGCTTGCTCGATCAGCGCGGGCCGCGTCGGAAACTCGGCGCGATCAATCCTGATCACACTCGCGGGAATTTCGGCTTTCATCACGGTTTGCATTGTCATACGACATCTCCCCCGCAGAAACCACGAACTCATGCGCCGAACGTTCAAAACAACGCTAGAGATTGCCCCTGTTTGTGACGGTTTGATGACTATCCTTACCTCGAGAAACGCAGGTGAATTTGTGGCGCTCTCCATAGACGGTTCGACCGAAGGCCTGTCCGATAATTCACTTTGTGAATTCGTCGTTGAGCGCTGCCCGAAGACATCAAGCAAGCGGATCAATTTCCAGATGGGGCTTGGTCTGCCTGGACAATGAGGATCCGGCAGCCTAGCTCGACGACATCATCGACATCGCATGATTGTTCGGGCGATCGGGGAGGTGAGTGGGCTGGGAGAGCGGCTTCCGAAGACCATTGACGCTGGGCCGGCCCGCCTTCACCTCCCTCGGGTGATCAGTGGAACCGAACGCCGAGCTTGTCTGCTTTCGGCTCTGGAATGCGCCTGTAGCTGAGAACTCAGCTCTCTCCACCCGACCTGACCCGCTCGACCGGTGCCGGCGAGCAGAAGTTCTGCGGCTATGATTGGATGCTTTTTGATTAAGAACACCACCATGCGGGCCAAGGCGGCGACCGCGACCTTCTCGAAACCGCTACGCGCAAATTTACGCGTCGCGTAGCTTTCGAGGAAGCTTGCATCCGAAACCGAATCGAGAATGGGCGCGAGCGTCAGTGCGTCGCGCCCCGGCGAGGGCGGCTATTGTCGTCCTCCCGTGCTTTCTTTGGCAGGTGGTCGCGAGCCTTGTCCCTGATGACATCCATTGCAGCATCCGTCGCTTCGCTTATCGCAGAACCGGCAATACCGACTGCTCGCTTGCCTTTGCTCGCTCCTTTGCCCGCCGCGCTGGCGATCTCGCCGCGTTCGCCGAGCAGTACGGCTGCTCCCGCACCAGCCGCCGCCGTCAGGGCATTCGCCAATACACCGCGACCGATATCGCTGGACAGCAATGCTTTCAGCATCGGCGACTTCCGGATTGCTTTCGGAATTTTGTAACCTGCGACCTTCCTGGGAATCCTGTTTTTCTTCGCCATAACTCAGTCCTCCTTTCGTGGGGCTTAACATGCGCGCGCGCTCTTGGTTCCCTGCTTGTCGTCCCTGTTGTTTTGGAACCTCGAAACCTTTCGAATGTTCTGCCAGAAGTGAGAAAGGGTTCAGCGTAAATGGCATCGAGATCGAGCGAAAATTTCTGGTCGTCGATGAAGGCTGGCGGGCTAATGTCGGCTCTCGTTTCGAAATCGCCGATCATCTGATCGCGCGTTTCGACAACGGCAAGGCGAGGATTCGCTTCTGCGGTGAACAGCCGATGCTGACGATCAAAGGGGCCAGACGCGGCCTGAAGCGCAGCGAGTATCATATTCCTTTGGCGGACGAGGACGCGCGAGCGATAGTGAAAGAATTCAGCAGCGGCCCAGCGCTGGAAAAGATTCGGAACGAAGTCGACGTCTGCGGTCTCATATGGCAGGTGGACGAATATCTGGGTTTACTTTCTGGCTTGGTCACAGCAGATGTCGAACTACCCGACGAGGACTACCCGCTTGTTCTGCCCGATTGGGCCGGTCGAGAAATTACCGCAGATCCAAGGTTTAGCTCAGGTTTTCTTGCCGATGCTGCTGCATCGGGGGGACTTGCGGCTCGAAATCTTGCTGAGCGCGAGACGGGCCGGAGTATCTCGAACCACTGATCTCATGGTGCTGGGAGCTGAAATCCGCACATGGCTAATCGGCTGGTCCAGACGGCGGCAGAGAGTTGATAGCGCCTAATGACGGGTCGCCGGTTCAATCCCAACAGGAAGTCCTACCAGGCCGAGCGGCTCTCGACGGATAGGATTTTCCGCCGGCCGCGTCCCAATCGACGCCGACGGCGATCAACTCCGCCTGGCTCCTGACGACGCCGGCCTCTCTGACCTTCTCATAACGGGCATCGAGGAGAAGGTAGGGAAAGGGCTCTTGAAGCGGGCGGCAGGCAAAGGCCTTCAGGCTTTCATCGAGCCGCTTGTTGATCGCCGAGATCGATGAGGCCGAGTACGCATGCCCACACAGTTCCTCGGTGATCGCCTTGACCTTGCGCGTCGACACCCCCTGGAGGGGCATCGGGTGCTGGGCCAGCTCTCGGTGGAAGACAACATCCTCGTTGCCACCCTCGACGGGTCACCATCCGGTCGCCGCGAGGGGCTCGAAAGGGCCCATGAGATATTTCCGGAACTTGCCCCGCGCAGACGCCAGCCGGCTTCCGATCTCTCAGGGGGCAGAAGCAGATGGTCGCGATGGCACAGGCATTCATCGCCAAGCCGGTCTTCATGGTGGTCGACGAGCTTTCGCTTGGACTGGCGCCGACTGTGGTCAAACGGCTGGCGGAAGCGCTGAAGATTGCGGCCCAAAACGGCATTGGTGTGCTTCTCATCGAACAGTTCGCCAATTAGCGCGCCTCGGATGGAGCTGTGGGATTTGGTGTGTCTCAGGAATCGGCTCAAGACCTTCGGTTCGGCGAATCTTCCAAGAGGGCTCGTCTGGATCAGGCGTTACGTCGCCAATTGCCAGGCGTGGTGCCGACGATACCTGCAAAGACGCGCGTGAAATGGCTTTGGTCCGCGAAACCGCAGGCGATAGCCACTTCGGCGAGCGGAGTATTTGAGGTCCGCAAGAGGTCGCGAGCACGGTCTATTCGCTCACGAAGGACCCATTGGTAGGGCGTCATACCGGTCGTCTCACGAAAAGCGCGAATGAAATAGCCACGTGACAGGTTGCAGACCTGGGCGACCTCGGAAATCGACACATTCCCATCAAGGTTTTCGAGAAGCAGACTTTTTGCCAGATCCTCATGCGCCCTCGAAAGGCTACCCGACCTATCGGAGCCTACCATTGGCCGGCCGCCGTAGCGCTGGACCAGGTAGGTGCCGATGGCCGTCGTCATTTGTTCGACGAAAAGCGCGTTGGCTTCGTCTGGCTTTTCGAGCGCCGGGATCAGCGCCCGAGCGAGATTGGCAAGCACGATATCTTTTGATGCGGTTTCAACTGACAGCGACGTTATGCCAGGCATTTCAGCATCATCGGCAATTTTGCCGAGGGACGCTGGCGAAATTTCAAACAACACGAAATCGAAAGGACCGCGGAGATCCGCCTTGTAGGCGTCCGAGAGATCGCGAATATAGATCGAGTTCTCGGTAAAGTCGTGGGTTGTCGCACGATGTTCGTGGAAGATGCGGCGCGTGTGGCCACCGAGCGAGGAAACCCCCACGACGAACCCTCGATCGCTTGCCGGTGTCATGACCTGATCCAGTTCAGTGTTGACTGTCGCCTTCCGAAAGATATCGATGTCTGAACCAAATAGGCTTTGGTTGATCGACAACTGCTTCAACGAGCACCCGAACCCGTCGGTCGAGTTCCCAGTGGAAGATTGCTGGCGGAGGGGGAAAACTTGGACCACGAGGCATTTCTTTCTTTTTTAGACACTCGAACACGGGCCCTGCCGGCTTTGGTCGCCTTCCCACGCTACGCTTGCCTTACGACAATTTGCTAAATCGGCCCCGCGAGGATCCTTTTGTTCAAGATTGACGTTTGAAAGCCGTGTAGGAACCCATAGTGCGGCATCTCGTCGGTACGGCTATACAGTCCCCAGCCAGGATGATCGAGACACATGTGAGTGAAGCGTTGACGGTCAGTGAGAGAATTGCGGCATGTTTTGGGACCAATGCCGCAAGGGCACTGGTTATAAGGCCTCTTTACAAGGCAAAGCTCGCTGTCGTCCATCTCGAGCACTCCTATGACAATAGCGAACACACAATCGTCCTGCCGGCTGATGACGCCTTTCTGGTCATGCTCTATCTCGTCGATGTTGATCATTGCGACGTCCTGCCGGACGGAGCGCGGACACCTCTAAAAACCTATTCCAGAGGCTCTATGTGTCTCATCAGTCTGAGGAATGGCGCCGCAATTTCTGTTCGTGGCCGCTTCGAAGCACTCGCATTTCATATCCCAAGCGCGCTTTTTGTCGAGCTTGCGGAGGAAGCGGGCGAACCACGTATTGATGACCTCACATCCTGCCGAGGGATTGACGATCAGGTGGTTCGCAACATCGGCGGCGCGCTGATACCGATGTTCGGCATGCCGGACGAGGTCAGGGACACACTGCTTCCTCATATCGGATTAGCATTGAGCGCCCATCTTGCGCATCGTTACGGGCGGTCCCCCATCCAGCACCTTTCGGGCACCGGTCGGCTGTCTCCACTGCAGGAAAAGCGCATCAAGGCGTACATAGTTGCGAACCTATCGGGCGGCACACCGGTCGACAAGATCGCCGAAGCCTGCGGATTTTCAGTCGATGAGCTTTGTTCCGGATTCTTGAACACGACCGGGCAGTCTGTTTCGGAGTGGATTGCGTCATATCGAATAAGCAGAGCCCAGTCGCAACTGAGCAGAACCGGTGAAACCATTGCCCGGATCGCTGAAGAGTGCGGGTTTCCGGACGAAAATGAACTCGTCGCAACCTTCACGAGGGTCGTGGGGGTGCATCCTGCGGCTTGGCGCTCGAGCAACCGACACTAACAGAAAACCATCGAGCAGCACTGCTGGGCTTTGAGCTCAGCTTCGCTCAGGACTGTCCTGGTGACAGCCAGCTTGGTCGGGTTTGTTCGGCCGGATCCGGGTGCAGCGAAGACAGCCACACCCGGACGGTCCAATTAAGCTTGGATAAATGCCAGGAGGTCGGCGTTCAGGACCTCAGCATGCGTTGTCAGCATGCCGTGCGGATAACCCTGATAGACCTTCAGGGTGCCGTTCTGCACCAGCTTGACGGAAAGCTTGCCAGCGTTGTCGATCGGCACGACCTGATCGTCGTCGCCGTGCATGACGAGCGTCGGAACAGTGATTGCCTTCAGGTCTTGCGTCTGGTCGGTCTCGGAAAAGGCCTTGATCCCATCGTATTGGGCTTTGGCGCTACCCATCATGCCCTGCCGCCACCAATTCTGAATAACGCCCGGATAGACCTTAGCGTCGGGACGGTTGAAGCCGTAGAATGGACCGGTAGGGAAATCGATGAAGAGCTGCGCGCGGTTCTCGGCCACCCCCTTGCGGATGCCATCGAAGACTTCGATCGGCAAGCCGCCCGGATTTGTCTCGGTCTTGAGCATCAGCGGCGGAACGGCTGACACCAGAGCGGCCTTGGCGACGCGCCCGGAAGGCTGACCGTACTTTGCCACATAGCGAGCAACTTCCCCGCCGCCGGTCGAATGGCCGATATGAACGGCACTCTTCAGATCAAGCGCTTCGACCACGGCGAAGGCATCGGCGGCATAGTGGTCCATGTCGTGACCGTCAGAGACTTGAGCAGAGCGGCCGTGGCCACGGCGGTCATGGGCAACGACGCGGTAACCCTTCGACAGAAAGTACAGCATCTGTGCGTCCCAATCGTCCGACGAGAGCGGCCAGCCATGGTGAAAGACGATCGGCTGGGCATCCTTCGGACCCCAATCCTTGTAGAAGATTTCGACGCCGTCCTTGGTGGTGGTGTAGCCCATTCTATTGTCTCCTTTGATTGAGGTGGGGGTGGAAGAAACGTTGGCAGCAAACCCGAAAGATGTGGGGAGTGCCATGGCGGCCACGGCGGCAGCCCCGGAAAGCAATGCGCTGCGGCGGGTGATGGAAGGGAAATTCTCGGTCATTGTCGCGTACCGTGATCCATAGATGGCTGTGATTTGAGGGTAGTGGGGGATGCCGCTCTCAGCGTTGCTAGGCGGCCCCCGGCCGGTTGATGGTGAGGAAATGCCGGACGACCGGCTTGTCCGTTCCTGAGTGATAGGCGAGGACCTGGCCCTGTAGGTCAGCATCGGCATTTGAAACCCGCTTGTGCTGGCGAAGATGCTCGGCCCAGGATTCGACCATGAACCATTCGACGATCTTTTGCGGATCAGCGGAGTCTTCCGTCACCCCCCATCCGTAGGCGCCGTCCCGGCGCCGCTCGTGGGACATCTCATCCAGCGCATGCAGGAAGGCTGTGCGATGATGTTTTTCGACATGGTATTCGATGAGGATCAGAACAGGTCCGCGGTCGTGGGCGATAGGCTCGGCGACCAATGGTTCTGGCCAGTGATTGGACGGCACCATGTCCGCGTCGCCGGCCGGCAGCTTTAAGCGATGCATGATGAAGCCCGCAACGAGCAGTCCAACCGCGCCGATCATCAGCGCTCCCGGCACCCCGGCAGCTTCACCAACGGCACCCCAGCCAAGGCTACCCGCCGTCATCGCGCCATTGAAGACGGTGAGATAGACCGCCAGGCCGCGACCGCGGACCCAGTTCGGAAGCACGGCCTGCGCTGCGCCATTCAGCGTCGTCAGGGCGGTGATCCAAGCGCCTCCGAGAAAGAGCAGGACGAGAATGGCAACCCATTTTGGCGGCGCGAGCGACAAAGCGCCCATGACGAGTGCTGTGATAACAGCGGCCCCTAGAAGCAGGCCATCGGCATTCAAGCGTTCGCGCAGTTTAGGCATGAGCAATGCGCCGCCGATCGCGCCGGCGCCAACGGCGCCAAGCAGGATACCGTAGAATCCTGCGTCACCGCCGAGCAATTCTCGGGCGACGAGCGGCAGGAGTGCCCAGATGGCACTGGCGAAGGCAAAGAAGATCGCCGCGCGCAAAAGTACGACATGCAAGGGCTTGCTGGCGCGGGTGTAGCGCAAGCCTGCACGGAACGCGCCGAAGAAGCCTTCAGCCAGCGCATCATTTGCGTTCTTTGGCCGCGGCCACCAGACGAGCGCCGCGATGACGACGAGATAGCTCGCAACATCCGCGCCATAGGTGACGCCCGCGCCGAAGGCAGCAAGGAGAAGCCCCCCGGCGGCCGGCCCGATCGACCGGGCGATATTGATGCCGAGCGAGTTGAGCGCGACGGCACTCTTGACGTCTTCTCTCTTCACCAGTTCCGGCACGATCGCCTGCCAGGTCGGCCCCATCAACGCGGCGCCGATGCCGCCAAGGAAGGTCAGGCCGATTAGCGCACTGACCGAAAGCATCCCGGTATTTGCCAGGATCATGAGGCTTACGCTGACTGACGCGAGCAAGATCTGCACGGCGATCAGGAACCTGCGACGATCGAGAATATCGGTGAGCACGCCTGCAGGTATTGCCAGGAGGAAGATCGGCAGGGTCCCGGCCGCCTGCACCAGAGCGACGGCGGCCGGCGAGGCCGATAGATCAGTCATGAGCCAGGAACTGGCGACATCGCGCATAAAGCTGCCGGTATTGCCGAGGACGGTTGCAGTCCAAAGAACTGCGAAGACTGGCTGGGCAAGGGGAGCAAAGCTGCCCCCGGAGGATTTGGTAGTGCTCATTTGCCTGCTCCCCTGGTCAAATCAATTGCCGCGACAATGATGAAAGCGCCAGTAAGCCCGAGATGTTCGAAGAAGGCGTTGGTTGCCATCATGCGGTCCATGCCTGCGGGCAGCTCCCAGAAACGAAGGGCGATAAGGGTGGCAAGGAGCGTGAACGCGGCGAGCGCCAGCGCACCTGCCCAGCGAAGGAGCCCCGACACCACCATGGCCGAGGCCGCCAATTCGAAGGCGATAACGGCGACTGCGAAGAATGCCGCCGGATGCAGGCCGAAATGGTTCATTTCAGCGACTGCGCTGTTGAAATCAAAGATCTTGGTAATTGGCCCCTGGATATAAGCCGCGCAGAGAGCCAGAAGGGCAATGAACCACGTTGCCGGTGCAGCGATGATCCGCGCAAGAAGCGAGCCCCTGCAGTGGGTGGACGAAAATTGGTCAATCATGTCTGCTCCTGTCGTGTCGTCGATCGAAACAAGCGGCTTTTGTTTGCCGCTGGTGGAGCGATATTGGCCGGAAAGATTGCTGCCAACAATTGCATCAATTATTTCGATTTAATTGCGATTATCGCAATAAATGATCTGATAGAACGAAGTGGGCAACGAAGAGCGCTGCCCACTCGAGCGGGCGCGAGACTGCGTGGTGTCACACGGCCCAGCAGGCACAACCAAGCGCGCCGAAGAAGCCCTTGAGATCGGCAATCGGCAGCTTCGATGTCCAGGCGCCGGCATGGTCGTGACCATGGACGTTGCAGGAACTGGCGCAATCGCAGGTCGAGATCGCGGTACGGCGCAAGGAGTTCATGCCGGCACCCTGCGGTTCGCCCCATGCCGCGTAGCCGCCGAACGTGCGCACGGGAGACCAGTCCGGCATGGCGGGCGGCACGACGTTCTCATCGAGTGACTTGAAGTCGCCGGCGCCATAGACGATCTTGCCGCCAACCATGGTCAGATCGGAGCTCAGGAAGGAGATCTCGTCTTCGGCGCAGGTGAAGAAGTCCCTGTCCGGCACGACGAGATCGGCGAACTGGCCCTTTTCGATCCGGCCCTTCTTGCCTTCTTCGTTGGAAAACCAGGTGACCTTCTCGGTCCACATGCGCAGCGCCGTCTCGCGGTCGAGGCAGTTGGCACGTGGATAGAGCTGCATGCCGCCAACGGTCTTGCCGGTCACCATCCATGAAAGCGAGACCCAGGGGTTATAGGAGGCGACGCGCGTCGCATCGGTGCCGGCGGACACGTTGATGCCCTTATCAAGCATGCGCCTGATCGGCGGTGTCGCTTCTGCAACGCCGTGGCCGTATCGCTCGACGAAATATTCGCCCTGATAGGCCATGCGGTGCTGCGTGGCGATGCCGCCACCGAGCGCTGCAATGCGGTCGATAGAGCGATCGGAAATCGTCTCGGCATGGTCGAAGAACCAGTTCAGGCCCTCGAGCGGGATGTCCTTGTTGACCTTCTCGAACACATCGAGCGAGCGGCTGATCGTTTCGTCATAGGTCGCGTGAAGCCGCCAGGGCCAGCGGTTTTCGGCCAGCACCCGAACGACGTCCTCCAGTTCGCCTTCCATTTCCGGCGGCATGTCCGGCCGGGGCTGGCGAAAATCTTCGAAGTCCGCGGCGGAAAACACCAACATCTCTCCCGCACCGTTGTGGCGGAAATAGTCGTTGCCCTGCTTGTATTTGACCGACTGCGTCCAGTTGAGGAAATCCTGCTTCTCTTCCTTCGGCTTCTGCGTAAAGAGATTGTAGGCCAGACGTACCGTAAGCTGGTCCTCGTCCGAGAGCTTCTGGATCACCGCATAGTCGTCCGGGTAATTCTGAAATCCGCCGCCGGCATCGATGACGCCGGTGATTCCCAACCGGTTCAGTTCCCTCATGAAGTGGCGGGTGGAATTGACTTGATATTCGAACGGAAGCTTGGGGCCTTTCGACAAAGTCGAATAGAGAATGCCGGCATTCGGCTTGGCGAGCAAAAGGCCCGTCGGATTGCCGTTGGCGTCGCGGGTGATCTCTCCGCCCGGAGGGTTCGGCGTGTCCTTGGTATAGCCGACGGCACGAAGGGCAGCACCGTTGAGCAGTGCGCGGTCATAGAGATGCAGCAGAAAGACAGGCGTATCGGGTGCAATGGCATTGATCTCGTCTATCGTCGGCAGGCGTTTTTCGGCGAACTGGTGTTCGGTGAAGCCGCCGACAACACGCACCCATTGTGGGGCAGGCGTGATGGCGACCTGCCGCTTGAGCATATCCATCGCATCGGCGAGCGAGCGGACGCCATCCCAGCGGAGCTCCATGTTGAAGTTGAGACCGCCCCGCACAACGTGGGAGTGGTTGTCGATCAGACCAGGCAGTACACGCTTGCCCTTGAGATCGACGATCTTCGTATCGGGCCCGGCGAGCGCCATGACGTCGCGGTCGGTACCCACGTCGATGAATAGGCCGTCCTTGACGGCGATCGCGGTGGCGTTCGGATTTGCGCGATCAAGCGTCGTGATCAATCCATTGTGAAGAACGATATCGGCGTGCATGGAAGCGGCTCCGGTCTTGATGGGATCGGCGGCATTGGCCGGTGAAAACAAGTTTGAAAAGGCGAGGCTCGATGCTGCGCCCAGGAATGTGCGGCGCGTCGTCATCAGCTTTTTCCCGATGTTGAATCGTCATGGGGTGGGTTCACCGCCACCACGTTTTTCCCACCCTTCGGGAGGTGACCGAACATGTGCGGCTTGACTTGATGAAGCCAGGAGACGGCGGCAGGCTCGCGAGCCCAAATGCTCTTTGCCAGTGGCACGAGCTGCTCGCCGACAAGGATGCCGAGCAGCCCGATGAGCGCGACGACAGGCGGAGCAGGCGAGCGGACATTGAGCAGGCTGTAGATCACGCCCACCAGCAGGCCGGCACCGAGTGACAGAAGATAGAGTTTCATGGGGGAACCTCGCGTGGTGAAAGAAAATCACTCCGGCAGGACGCAGCCGGCCGGAGTGATTGACGGTTTACTTGGCAGGGTTCGGGCCGATCCGCTTGCCATGGCTGACCCGCTCGGCGCCGCCGTGGACGTGGGTGACGGCATAGTCGATGCCCATGCCGTAGGCGCCGGAATGCTCCTTCACCAGCGACGTGACCGCCTCATAGGTTTGCTTGCGGGCCCAGTCGCGCTGCCATTCCAAAAGGACCTGCTGCCAGGTGACCGGAACGACGCCGGCCTGCACCATGCGATCCATCGCATATTTGTGCGCGTCGACGGACGTGCCGCCGGAAGCATCCGCAACCATGTAGATTTCGTAGTCGGTATCGTTCATGCAGGAGAGCGCGAAGGTCGTGTTGCAAACCTCCGTCCAGAGGCCAGCGACGACAATCTTCTTGCGGCCATCGGCAGCGTGCTTGGCAAGCGCGTCGCGGACGTTCTGGTCGTCCCAGGAATTCATCGACGTGCGCTCAAGGATATCATTGTCCGGGACGACAGCGAGCAGTTCCGGGAAAGTGTTGCCCGAGAAGCTGTCGGTCTCGACGGTGGTGATGGTGGTCGGGATGTTGAAGATCCTCGCTGCCTTGGCAAGACCGACGACGTTGTTCTTCAAGACCTGGCGGTCGATCGATTGGACGCCGAAGGCCATCTGCGGCTGCTGGTCGATGAAGATGATCTGACTGTTCTGCGGGGTGAGGACCTGAAGCTTGCTGGACATCTCGTGTCTTCCTTTGACTGGGTTGAAGGTAGGTAATGGGGCAGGGAAGGCGGCACGTCTTGAAAGTTATGCCGCCTTATTGTTGGAAAGCGACGTCAGGCGGCGAGAGGCGTCAGCCCGGCCTCGATCTGGTCACGATAAGGCTCGTACCGTGCCGGCAGCTTCAAAACCTCGCCGAGGTGTGCCGTATCTTCATCGCGGTCGAAGCCGGGTTCGTTGGTGGCGATTTCGAACAGGACGCCGCCGGGTGTCCGGAAGTAGATGGCCCAGAAGTAATCGCGGTCGATGACAGGTGTCACCTGGTAACCCGTATCCATCAGGGCCTTGCGGACTTCGAGCTGCTTTGCGCGGTTCTCGACGGCGAAAGCGATGTGATGCACCGAACCTGCGCCCTGCCTTGCGAAAGGCGTCTTCGGAAGGACCTCGAGGTCGATCGTGTCCGCACCATTGCCGCCGGGGATGATGAAGCGGGTGACGTCACCATCCGTTTCGGCGCGCCGGTAGCCCATGAAACCGAGCAGTTCGGACGTGGCAGCGGCGTCATGCAGGCGGAACTTGGCACCGGTGAAGCCGCGGATGCCGACGCTTTCGTCGATGCCGGCGCCATTCCACGCCTTGCGGCCATCGTTTTCCGTTTCGACAAGGGCAAACCCTTCGCCGTCCGGCCCTTTGAACAGGAGACGGGCAGCGCCGAAGGCGGTGTCGGTATGCAGGTTGTCGGCTCCCTTTGCCGACAGGCGATCCTGCCAGAACGAGAGCGAGCCCTTAGGCACTGCGAACTGCGTTTCGCTGACTTCGCCAACGCCTGGGCGGCCGCCCATCACATCGGGAAAAGGGAAGTAGGTCATGACGGAGCCGGGGGTGCCGGCCTCATCACCGTAATAGAGGTGGTAGACGTTGGGGTCGTCGAAATTCACGGTCTTCTTGACGCGGCGCAGGCCGAGCGTGTCCGTGAAGAACGTGTTGTTCTGGCGGGCATCCGACGCCATTGACGTGATGTGATGCAGTCCCTTGATATCCTTGATCATAATGCTCGCCCTTCCGCGGCTGCGTTGGTTTGTCTGGTGTGATTGAAAACCTACGCCTGTTGATCATCGGTCGGAATTGCAATAATAATTGTCAGTGAATTGCCTCAGGTGAAATAATCAATGAACGACTACAAGCTTCTTCGAACCTTTCTGCTGGCCGCCGAGAAACGGAACTTCGCGCAGGTCGCACGCGAGCTCGACATGACCCCCGCAGCCGTCACGCGGGCGATCGCGGCCCTGGAAGAAGACCTGGGCGTGCAACTCTTCGTGCGGACCACGCGCCAGGTGTCGCTGACGACCGACGGCGCGATCTTCGCCGCCCAGATACAGCCGGCGGTGCAGGCGTTGGACAATGCGCGCAAGGACGTGATGAATACCCACAAGGCGGATCATGGCCGCCTACGGATCAGCGCGCCGACCTGGTTCGGCCAGCAGGTCCTGCCGCCCATCCTCTCGGCATTCAAGGAACGCTACCCGAAGATCAGCTTCGAGATCTCGCTCGCGGATGGGCTCGTGAACATTATTGACGACGACTATGACCTCGCTATCCGAATTTCCGCGGCACCCTCGGACAAGTTCACGATCTGGCGCAAGATCAGCGTCGTGCGCCGTATCCTCGTCGCAGCGCCGGGCAGCCGGTTTTCCGACATGAAGCATCCGAACGAGCTCATTCCCGACGATTGCCTGGCCTATAGCGGTGACAGCAAACGGGAGACCTGGACGCTGTCGGACGGCAGCGGCAATGCCACGATTTCCGCGGGCAGGGCATTCAGCGCCAATAGCGGGGAAGTGCTGGCGAGCATGGCTGCCGACGGCGCCGGGGTCGCGATGCTGCCCAAGTTTCATGTGGCCGAGCATCTGCGGACCGGACGGCTGGCCCACGTCCTGCAGGACTGGTCGCCGCCGGACTTGTGGCTGACCCTGTACTACCCCCCGTACCAGGCGCTTCCGCCGCGCATCGCCTCATTCTCGAAGTTCTTCGAGCAACAGATCCCGGCGTTTATATCGGCAATCGAATGAACAGAGTTTGTTTCTAAAAGGTTTTCCAAAGGGCTGTGCTGCTCCCGACGGACTTGGCTTTTCGACAGCTTCTATTGTCCACCAAGGGGCCACTAGTTCGAACATGTTCAAGGCGATCAATCGAACCCGAAACGGCTCGGTTGCTGAATCATTCGGTGGCTCATGCGGCCGCCGCTTGTGCCCTCATTTGCGATAAGCGGCTGAATGGGATTTAGGCCGTAGTGACGATTTAACTATTTGAGCCAAATAGCGTTAGCGGCGAGTTTAACGAAGCCCATGAAGTTTGCGAGCAGCTTGTCGTATCGGGTTGCGACGCGTCTGAACTGTTTGAGCTTGTTGAAGAAGCGTTCGATACGGTTTCGCTCCTTGTAGAGATCGGCATCATAGTGGCGCTGGAGCTTGCGGTTGCGTTTCGGCGGAATGACGACGTCAGCACCGGTTTCAGTGATCTTGTCGCACAGATGATCGGCATCATAGCCCTTGTCGGCAATCGTAGCCGCAGCCTGGATGCCATCGACGAGATCGTGAGCAAAGGCGATGTCGTTACGCTGTCCGGGAGACGCGATCAGACGAACCGGAAGCCCGAGCGACTCCGTTGCCGCATGGATTTTGGTGCTTAATCCGCCCCGAGACCGGCCCAGGCCCTGGGCATCCGCCCCCCTTTGACCTTACGCGCCCTTGCCGCATGCTGGTGTGCCCGCACGATGGTGCTGTCGATCATCAGCCGTTCCAGGTCTGCTTCTCGGGCAAGCATCGCCAGCATCTCATCGAGCACACCCATTTCGATCCAGCGGTAGTAACGCCGTTTCACCGAGCGGTAGTCGCCCAGTCGCTCGGGCAGGTCGCGCCAGCGGCCGCCGGAACGGGCCATCCACAATAGCGCGTCCAGAAACAATCGATTGTTCGTGCGCGGACCACGTTTGCTCCTGGTCCCTCCCGGTACAAAGCCTCTGATCCGTTCCCATTGATCATCCCGAAGGGCATCGCAATCCATCACTGACCTCCAAAAGTCAGCGTTGAATCTGATTTGCTTGCCCTTGGGAATCCCAAGACGTTAAATTGTCACTACGGCCTAGGGCGATCGACATTCATGGTATCCAGATCATGATCGCAGCGAGATGGATGAATCCTGTGAAGTGAATAGCTCGACGTTCGTAGCGTGTGGCAAAGCGTCGGAAGTGTTTCAGGCGATTGAAGCACCTTTAGATGCGATTGCGATGCTTGTAGATTTTCGGATCATGCGGAATGATGACTTTTCGGGAACGGTTTGAGGGTATGACCGCTTCGGCCTCCATCTTCGCGATCGTTGCCCGCAAGGCATTGCTGTCATAGGCTTTATCCCCCAGAACGGCCTGACCTGTCTGATCATGAAGAAGAGCGGGAGCTTGCGTGATGTCGCCGACCTGGCCGGCCGTCACGATAAAGCGCAAGGGACGCCCGAGTGCATCGGCCAGCATATGGATCTTAGTCGTCAGTCCACCTCTGGAACGCCCCAGCGCCTGATCCTTGGCCCCCCTTTTCCGCTCGCCGCCTGTTGATGGGCACGCACGATAATACTGTCGATCATTAAGTACTGATTGTCCCGGTCAGCAGTGAGGGCATCAAAGACCCGCTCCCATACACCGGCATGGCACCAGCGACTGAACCGGCGATGGACCGTCTTGCCTGGCAACAAAGGCGCAATTCTCGACCATTGCGCCTCGTTCAACTCGTATCGCTTCACTCCCATCAAAGGCCTCCGTGCTTCACACGGTACCCTATGAATCAGTGATCAACCGATTTGGGAATCCTGAATGTCGATCGGTCCTAGAGCATTTTAAGGCTCTTCACTCAAGTATCCATGTTCTCGATGAACGCCATCCAAATTATCAATTTTACAAATATATGTTATCCATTAGAAGGGCCGAAGTCGGCAAACTGATGCCGCTAGGAATCAAAGAGGTAGGATGCTTCAGAGCTGGTTGATATCGCCTGTAACCCCATTATCTCCACACGGATGCTATCATTCGCTCGTGTCAACCAGTGCTCGAGCTTTTATGAATGAACAAAGCAAGATGGTTTTGATTGGAAAAGCACTGGAAGACCAACTCATAGCCAAGTCGCCAAGGCGTTCATCCCGAATTAAGTAGACGGGCG
>NZ_VSZV01000348.1:74432-77069 GCF_008919455.1 Rhizobium sp. PEPV16 | reverse complement strand
CGTTGAATCTGATTTGCTTGCCCTTGGGAATCCCAAGACGTTAAATCGTCACTACGGCCTAGCAGTGCTAGATCGCCCGAGCGACCCTTTGGGCGCAACCAGACGGAACCGGGTTCGGGCCGGGTATCGCAGGGGTATGGACCGCCGGGGCGCCGGCCGGATCGTGACCCTTCTCCCGTGCGATCGAAAATCAGTAGGCCTGAGCTTCATCACGTTTCTAGAAATGAAACGCTTTGTCCTCTGAGACATTCTCGACCCGCTTGTGGCGGACGCGCCAGTCACCGGTTTCAGTCCTGGTGAGCCGGTCCGTCACCATGGCGTAAGAGATCAGCTTCGGCAGATGCTCGTCATATTCCATGATCTCCATCGGCGCGGTCTTGAGTTTGCCGGCCTGGCTCGATGGAGCGATGCGGATGAGCAGGATGTAGTAGGTGACGACAATGTCGTCGCCAGGCCCGGCATCGACAACGTGGTTGCAGTTGTGCCGACGAACGCCATGGGTGATCGGCTCGTAGGCCTTCAGGAATGCCGCCAACTCCTCCTTGCCCGCACTTCGCCCAAGCGGATGATCGACGATCACATCGTCCGAGAAGGCGGCAAGCAGTTCCTCCGATTGCCAACGGTCGAACAGGAAATTGATCCGGTTCACGAAATCAATCGCCTCGAACCGGGTGTCGGCGTCGATGCGCCGCTTCGGTTGGTCGAGCGGCATCGCATTGGTGCTCATAGAAATTCCTTTCGTAAAGGTTGGACAGCACGTCGCCGAGCCCTCGCGGCAAATCAGGAGCCTGGGCTGACGTTCTTCAGCGGTCTAAGGCTGGCGAACCTCGGGCGCATTTCGGTTGTGTCCTAGACGAGCGAATCCACGACGCCCCCGTCGACTCTTAGCGCCGCACCGGTCGTGGCGGACGCGAGGGGAGAGGCGACGTAGACTACCATGTTGGCGACTTCCTCGACCGTTGCCGGCCGCTGGATGATCGAGGTCGGCCGATGCGTTTTGACGAAGTCGATGCCGGCTTGCTCGAAGGACTGCTCGGCGGTTACATGCCCCTTGAGCATCTCGGCGGCGCCTTCGGACATGGTCGGGCCGGGCAGCACCGAGTTAACCGTCACTCCCGTGCCAGCCATGCGCTTGGCGAGACCGCGCGCGACAGCCACGTCGGCGGTCTTGCTGACGCCGTAGTGGATCATCTCGACGGGAATATTGAAGGCGGATTCCGAGCCGAGGAAGATGAAGCGCCCCCATGACTTGGCAGCCATTTTCGGAAGATAGGCGCGAGCCAGGCGCACGCCGGCCATGACGTTGACCTGCCAGTGGCGGTCCCAGATCGCATCGTCGGTCTCGAAGAAATCCAGCGGCTGAAAGATGCCGAGATTGCTGACGACGATATCCGGCTCGGGTTTGGCCCGGATCATGGCGTCACACCCCTCGGCCCCGGCGAGGTCGAGTGCATGGCCGCGCGCACGGCCGCCGAGGCGCGCCACCGCCGCATCGACCTTTTGCTGGGTGCGGCCGTTGATGATCACGTCTGCGCCTGACTCATGGAGTCCTCGGGCGATGGCAAATCCGATGCCTTCCGTGGATCCTGTAACGAGTGCGACTTTACCTGAAAGGTCGATGTTCACTTTGCTTCTCCTGGAAAGATTGGGTGGGCGACGCGTGCATCGCGCCCACCAGCATGTTGAACGGATCCTGCGCTTGGGACCCGGTGATGGCAATGTCCTGTCGGTAATGTGGGAGCGGCTTACGCCGCCGCGTCCAGCGTATTGAAGGCGGCCCGGTGCGACGCGACGAAGGCCTGAACGGTCATCGGCGGCACGCCTGTCACCTCAGTGATGATCTTGTCGGCGCCCGAGAAGATGCCGTTCTGATAGTCGAGGGCGATCGCACAGAAATGCTGGATCAAAAATTCCGGCAGGCCGAACTTTTCCAGGCGCGCGCGATAGGCGGGGATGGTCAGCGGCTGGTAGCTGATCTTGCGGCCGAGCACTTCGCCGATGGCCGCGGCGATGCCCGGCTGGTCAAGCTCCGTCGGCCCATGAAGCGTGTAGGTCTTGCCGATATGGGCGGCCGGATCGGCCAGCAGCGCTGCGATCAGGCGGGCCTGGTCTTCGGCCGCGATCGGGGCATGACGGCCAGCGCCGTAGGGCAGATCGATGATGCTCTGCTCGACGATCGTCTTGCGCGCAAACGGATAGAGCAGCCATTGCGAGAAGAAGGTCGGCCGCAGGTGGATGGTGGGAACGCCCGACCAGTCGAAGATCCGTTCGGCGATCCAGTGATCACGCGCCGCATGGCTCTTGGAATCTTCCCGCGCCGAGATCTGCGACATGTTGATCACGGCCTTCAGCCCGGCGCGCTTGGCCGCATCGGCGAAGTATGCCGTTGTCTGGATGATGCCGGGACGGACGGGATAACAGAAGTAGGCAGCGGTCGCGCCGGCGGCGGCGCGGATCACGTCGTCATGCTCGAAAAGGTCGCCGACCACGACCTCCGCGCCTTCGCCGCGAAGCGCGTCAGCGCGCTCGTCCTGCCTGTGGACCATCGCGCGGACGGCGTGGCCTTTTTCGAGCAGGCGCTGGACGGTGTAGCGGCCGGTCTCACCGGTGGCGCCGGTAACGAGGAACGTGTCGGTC
>NZ_VSZV01000348.1:69696-74401 GCF_008919455.1 Rhizobium sp. PEPV16 | reverse complement strand
TTATGGGTAAAAAAAGGGGAGCTACCCGCCGAGGTTCAGCTCCAGGATTTCCTCGCGCATGCGCACGGCCCGGTCCTGTCCGACCTCCTGCTCAAACGCGGCTTGGGCGTTTTCCCAAAGAGGAACGGCCTCCGCCACTTTTGCGACGCCGGAGGGGGAAAGGGTGACGTCGAAGGAGCGGCCGCTCTCGGCTCTGCCGGCGACAACCCATCCGGCCGCCTGTAGCGGCTTCAGTGCGCGGACGAGGGTCGTGCGCTCCATGCTCAGCATTTCAGCGAGACTGGTGATCTTGAGGCTCCGGTAGGCTTCCAGCAGCGACAGAATCGAGAACTGCGAGACCGACAGTCCGGCAGGCGCCAGATGGTTGTCGTAAAGACGGCTTAGATGCCGCGCGTTCTGGCGGGCGGCAAGGGCGTAACAGAGGTGGGGACCAGTGGGTGTCTGCATGGGGCATTTCTAAATGTGCAATTGCACAGTGTCAAGCCCGAACCTCGACGTTCGACCGATAAGAGGGCGGCTCGCCACCTCCCGGTTCAAAGCTCATTGTTTAAAGTGCAATTACACACTATGTCCCGCAAGGTCGGAGTTGAGTTTGGATCGCGCTCACGCGGCCACCCCAGAAATCACGCCATCCGGAGAAACGACATGACGGGCAGCAACGGAGAAAAACACCCATTCCTTGATGATCTTGCCGATGACGCCGAACTGAGAGGGACGGTCCTGCGCCGTCCGGTTTCGGGTCGTGACAATATCAAGCGCCTGGTCGAGGCGGTCGGCACGCTCTACGCCTCGCAGACGCCCACCTTCTATGGTGCGATCGATCAGCGCCATGTCTTGCAATATCAGGCAACCCTTCGCACCGGCCTCGATTTGGAAGCAGTGGGGGTCATCGAGCGCGACGAGACCGGGCTCGTGCAGCGGGTGACGATGACGTTTGCGCCTTTGGACGCTGCGCTGTCACTGTCAGCAGGAATGGTCGGCATCGTCGGGAAGGAATTGGGCGGTGATCTCTTTTACGACGCGTCGATCAACGAGATCGCGTCGTCCTGACTGTCTTACATCCGATCGCACGCAAATGCGCCGGGAGCCGGGCTACGGCCAGCCCCCGGCCTTTGCACGCCGTCAGCCGTGAAGGAACGCCAGCAGGTCCGCGTTCAAGCGATCCTTGTCGACATGCAGCAGCCCATGGGAGCCGCCTTCGTAGACAATGAGCTTGGCATGTGGAACGAGCTCCGCGGTCACCTTTGCGGATATTTCCAGCGGCACGATCTGGTCGTCGCTGCCGTGGACCACCAGCGCTGGCACGGTGATCTTCTTCAGGTCGTCGCGGAAATCGGTTTCCGAGAAGGCGCCAAGCGCATGGTAGGCGGCAAGAAAGCCGGTTGCCTGCCCCTGCCGCCAGTAGCTCTCCCGCAGGCCTTCCGAGATGTGCGCGCCCGGACGATTGAAGCTGTAGTACGGCGTGGTGACGTCGAGGTTCCACTGCGCCCGGTTTGCCTGCACGGCGGCGCGGAACGTATCGAACAGCTCCTTGGGAGCACCGTTCGGGTTGGTCTCGGTCTTGAGCAGGAAGGGTGTCACCGAGGAGACGAAGGCGACCTTGGCGACGCGGCTCTGACCGTGACGCGCGACATAGCGGGCGACTTCGCCACCGCCCATCGAATGGCCGACGAAGGTCGCCTCGCGCAGATCGAGCGCCTCGACCAGTCGTGCCAGATCGTCGGCAAACGTGTCATAGTCGTAACCGCTGGACGGCTGGCTCGAGCGCCCAAAGCCCCGACGATCATGGGCGATGACGCGGTAGCCGTTCTGCAGCAGGAAGAACATCTGGTCCTCCCAAGCGTCGGACGAGAGCGGATAGCCATGGCTGAACACCACGGCCGGCCCGCTGCCCCAGTCTTTGAAGTAGAGGCTGGTGCCGTCTTTCGTGACCAAGCAGTCGCCTGTGGCCTTGCCGACACGGGTTGACGCCGGCGTTTTTGCTGCCGCCGAGTTCGCGCTGGTACCGGCCGCCGCCAGTCCGACGCCGGCGACGGCGACCCCTTTCAGCAGGTTGCGCCGGGAAGCGCTGTCGGGTGTTGAAATCGTAGACATGAGGAAACTCCGTGAGAATTATGCCGCCTGGGCGGCGCGAGTGGCGAATGTGGTTGGACGTGTCGGTGCGGTGTTCGGACCGCTTTCGCGTGGAGGATCAGAAACCAAGCCTGCGCAGATCCTCGGCGACGAACATCTGGCCGCTGCGATCCTTGACGCTCGGCAGTTCGGAGACCTTCGCGCGCCAGGACTTCAGGGCGGAGTGATCTTCTGGGATGGCAATGCCGGCGGCGTCCGCGAACATCAGCCCGGCAAACACCGTGATGTCGGCCATCGAGAAGGCATCGCCCGCGACAAACGGACGGTCCTGCAGCACCCCGTCGAAATACCTCATGCCAGCGAGCGCCTTGTCGCGCTGGCGATTGCCCCAGTCCTGGCGGCCAGCCCAATCCGGGCTCTTGAACACCTGTAGTTCGGCGCCGAGGCCGGGCGTCGCGTGATGGAAGTAGTTGCCGACCGCATCGAGCAGCTCGGTCTCGGCCCGCTTCTGCATCATGTGGATGACGGCCTTTTCCTTCGGCGTCTTGCCGGTGAGCCGCGGATCGCCGTCGAGATTGTCGAGGTATTCGGTGATGGCGGTGGCCTCGGCGATATAGGTGCCGTCCTCGAGCTGAAGGACCGGCAGCACGCCCGAGGGGTTCTTTGCGAGGAAAGCCGGCTGCTTGTGTTCGGCGCCGATGAGGTCGACGGAGACGAACTCGACCTGCGGTTCGAGCTCCTTCTCGGCGAGCACGATGCGGATTCGGGCGGGGTTGGGAAAGCCGGGGCGATCGAAAATTTTCATCAGAGGCTCCTTTATCTGTTTATCGATATCTGTCTATCGATAGATAGACTACGCTCCACAGTTAGCCCTTCCCTTTTGCAGCGTCAACAACTATCTATCGAGTGATAGGTACGGATCAACGATGGCTAAGACCAAAACGGATATGCGCGAGGCTGTCATGACCGCCGCAAAAGCGTCGGTGCAGTCACATGGCTACAATGCGCTCAGCTTTCGCGAACTTGCAAAAGAGGTCGGAATCAAAAGTGCCAGCGTGCACTACCACTTCCCCACCAAGGGCGACCTCGGTGCCGCATTGGCTCGCCGCTATACCGAGGAGGGGGCAGCCTATTTGGCAGAGCTTCTGGCTACGCCGGAAGACGCGACCTGGTGCCTGGACAGATACACGGAGATTTTCCGCTCTGCCCTGGCCAACGACAATCGCATGTGCCTGTGCGGCATCATGAGCGCGGAACTTGACGACCTTCCTGCCGAGGTGCGGATCGAGGTCGATAAGTTCGCCGCAATGAACGTCGACTGGCTTGGCAAAGTGCTCTCACGGGCAAGGCCTACGGTAAGCGAGCAGGACCTGCGGGAGCATGCGATGGCGATCTTTGCCGCCATCGAGGGGGCCCAACTGGTGGCGCGCGGCTGCCGGGACATCGGCATCTATGACCGTACGATCAGGGCCTACCGAGCGACAGGTCTCATCCCCTGACGGCACCTGCAGCACCGTGTTCGTGCCGTGCTGCGCTTTGGTCGACCAGCAAATTCCAAGGGCTCATAAAGCCGAACAGGAGCGGGAGGGTTCTCAGCCGGGGTGGTTCGTGGATTTTCCACGTCATCTCTGACTGCGGATATATTCGAGGAAAACCCGCACCGCCGCGCTCGTATGCCGCCGGCTCGGATAATACAGATACCAACTTGGCAGCTTCTGCTTCCAGTCGCCGAGCAATTCGATAACTCTGCCTTGTTCGACATCATCACGGACATAATCCTCAAACAGGTGAGCTACTCCCGATCCCGCAAGCGCGGCCTGGAGTTCTTGATGCGCCGAACTCAGTGTCAACCGTCCTTTCGGGGTGATCTCCACCTCGTCGCCATCCCTCTCAAATTTCCACGTCACCATGGTTCCGCCGGGGAAACGGCGACGAATACAGTCGTGCTGCAAGAGATCGCGCGGTGAGTCCGGTCGGCCGCGCTTGCGAAGATAATCAGGCGAGGCCACGATCGCATATCGCAAGGGGGGGCCGAGCGGCATGGCGATCATGTCCTGGGCGAGTTGGTTCCCGAAGCGCACGCCGGCATCGAAACCCTGCTCCACGATATCGATGATCGCGGCATCGCTGACGATCTCGACGTTGATGTCGGGGTAGATCTTCATGAACTCGAAGGCCAGGGGGCATAGAATGTGGTCGGCGGCCGGACCTGGTGCATTGATCCGCACGGTGCCAGATGGGCGCTCGCGAAGCTGATTGAGATCGTCGATCGCTGTTCTGATGTCGTGAAGAGCGGGCCTTAGTCGCTCAAGAAGCTGTTCGCCTGCTTCAGTCGGCGCAACGCTGCGTGTCGTTCGGTTCAGCAGCCGGATGCCCAGCGCTTCCTCGAGCACGTTGATCGATTGACTGATGGCGGACGACGAAACGCCCCTGCCAAGCGCGGCGGCTCTGAAGCCACCACAACGCACGACGTCTTCAAAGATCTCCAAGCTGTCAAGGCGTAGTGGCCGCATTGCAAAGTCCTGCTTAATAAGCTGATCGATTTTGATTAGCTTATCCGCGCGGACGATTTGTGTCATCCCTAGAGAAACAACGGGTCGCGAGGCGGCGCTACGGATATTGCGGCCCTTCC
>NZ_VSZV01000348.1:57114-69640 GCF_008919455.1 Rhizobium sp. PEPV16 | reverse complement strand
CGGCCGTGACGGGCCTGATCTTGCCGACCGGCTTGGCCTTTGCGCAGGCTGCTCCCGCCGCACCTACCCCAGCCCAGAGTGGAAATGCTGGCCACTACCGCTTTCGCGTCGGCGACATTTCTGCAACCGTGTTGAGCGACGGGTTGATCGGTGGTCCTCCGCGGGTCTATGCCAGCGATGCGCCGGAGGCGGAGTTGCAGGAGGTTCTGAGACGCGCCTTCCTGCCGGCCGACCGCCTGACGCTCAATCTCAACACGCTTCTTATAGAGACGAATGGCAGGCGGATCCTTCTCGAAGCCGGAGCCGGGCAGACCATGGGACCGCAAGGCGGTCGCATCTTCGACAATCTGGCCGCCATCGGTTTGCGGCCCGAGGACATCGACGTCGTGGTGGTCTCCCACACGCATCCCGATCATGTGGGCAATCTTCGGACGGCTGACGGCGGCAAGGCTTTCCCTCGCGCGACGGTCTTTGCGCCACGGGCAGACTGGGACTTCTTCGTCCGCAACGATCCCGACCTTTCCTATATGCCAGTGCCGGAGGATTTCCGTCGCAATTTCGCAGCGGCCATCAAGCGAAGCGTCGAACCGGTCACCAACGGGATCGAGTTGTATGAAGCCGGCGCGGAGATCGTCCCTGGGCTGACCACACTTCCGGCATTCGGCCACACCCCCGGCATGGCAAACTTCCTTGTTCAATCGGGGGGCGATCAGCTCCTGCTGACCGCCGATCTTGCCTACCACCCGATCGTCAATGTCGATCGGCCATGGACGCCTGGGCCAGATCGCGACAAGGACACCGCACTCGCATCCCGCCGCCGCATCTTCGACATGGCGGCGGCAGACCGGCTTCTCGTTCTCGGCTTCCACTATCCATTCCCGGGTCTCGGTCGCATACTCAAGACAGACACGGCCTATGCCTGGGTCCCGGTCAATTGGCAGTTCTAATCCGGTGAGCAACGGAGGCCCCGCAATGACGACATCAAGGCGTGCACTTCTTTCGGGTTTTCTCGCCATGCCGCTGGTGCCACTATCCGAAGCGGTCGCTTTCGGACAGGAGGCGCCGTCGCTGCCGCTGACACGCGCCTGCGCCGACGGAGACGAGCCGACACCCGCCCGCGAGGCCGGCCCGTTCTTCAAGCCGAACTCACCTCTGAAGCAGGATCTATATCTGGAGGCGCCCCGCGGCGAACGGATCACCGTGGCCGGCTACGTCCTCAATGATCGCTGTCGCCCCACGTCGCGCAGCCTCGTCGAAATCTGGCAGGCGGACGAGAACGGCGAGTACGATCGTTCGGGCTTTCGCCTGCGTGGGCACCAGTTCGCCGATGAGCAAGGCCGGTGGTGGTTCAACACCGTGGTGCCGGCGCTTTATCCGGGACGCACGCGCCACTTTCATTTCCGGGTTCAGCGTCCGGGCGGAGTTGTCCTGACAACGCAGCTGTTTTTCCCAGGCGAGCCGGGCAATGCGCGCGACCGGATCTTCGACGAAACGCTGCTCATGACCATTAGCCCCGCTGGCGACGGTCAGTTCGCACGCTTCGACTTTGTGGTCTGAGCCATTGGTATCTCAGCCATCCAAACTCGCCGCGCCACCGGCTCCTCGCGGGTCGGAGCGGTCATCGCACGTCGCTTAGCGGCAGTGACCTAGCCGTCGTGCGCGCAAACGCGATCTCTCATGCCACTGGGCGGCGTCTTCGAAAGCCGCCGATCCGCATCGAAGGTCTGTTCTAGGTGGTTCGGTCATCCAGCCCGCGATGCGCAGAGGTCCGTGCATGAAGTCAAGCTTACAACAAAGGAGACTATTGCATGAGCGAACGGCAGAATTCCGGCTTCAGCCGGCGCGGCTTCATCGGTACGCTAGGCACGGGAGCCACCATACGGGCTACAACACCGTTCCTTTCCGGTGGGGCCAACGCCCAGGGCCAAGCGAGCGTGCCGGAGACGGCTGCCGCGAAATCCGCGCGAACACGAACGATTCCGAGAACGCAGCAGACCCTCACCACACTCGGCCTTGGCACCTTGACGGCTGCCGGAGGAATGTTCACAAAGGTATGGCCAATGAAATTCGCCTTCAGGCCCAAACGATCGAGCAGAGACCTTGAGATCGGGCACCGCGGGCCATAGGTGAACTGATAGAACGCGCCATCGGCGCGGAGGTGCGCAAACGCACCATCCAGAATCGAGAGGACTTTTCGAGGGGGCATCGAGAGCAGCGGAAGCCCGCTGATGACTGCCCCCGCCCGCACGCCGTTGAACAGAACGACATCGTGCAGCTTGGCCGCATCCATCCTGAGGATCTTTGCGTGTGGAAAGTACAAACTCAGCTTAGCGGCGAAATCCGATCCGAATTCGATGAGCGCCAGGTTTTCTTCGGCTATGCCTTTCGCGATCAGAGCGCGTGTGAACGCACCCGTCCCAGGGCCGAGCTCGATAACCGGGCCCATTTCGGGCGAGACCTCCGATACCATCAGAGCCGACAGCGCGCGCCCGGAGGGCATGACTGCGGCGACACGGAGCGGCTCGGAGAGCCAGGCACGAAAGAAGTGGAAGGCGTCGGCCGCTTTGCTTGTCATGAGCGGCTCTCCCTTGGGGTTGTTCGCCACCGGTACCGAGCGGCCACTCGCCATGTCAGCGCGAGCAGCGCCTCGGTTGCGATGAGGAGGACAAGCATCTTTATCGCCATGATCGAAGCGGTCATCCCAGGCGCTACCAGCACCGCAAAATAGCCGGCCGCGATGAACAGGCCATTCCATAGAGTGATGCCCAGCAAGGTCCCGCCGGCAAATCGACGAAAGTCCGCGTGAATGAGCCCGGCGACCACAGGTGCGATGAGGCGCACCGTCGGAATGAGTTGGGAGATAAAGATGAGGGTGCGCTCACGCGCGCGGAATGATGCGAGAGTTTTATCGATGCGTGCTGATGACAGGCCCGGCAAACTGCCAATCCAATATAGCAGCCGGATGGACCTGTTCTGTCCCACTGCGCGAACGAGCAGGTAGAGGGCAAGCGCTCCGCAAAAGCTTCCGGTCGTCGTAACGATGATGGCGACCGGGATGGACCAGGCGCCGTCGACAGCAGCAATGCCGATTGCAACCAGAACGCCGTAGGACGGCAGAGCGGGGATGAAGCGCTCCGCCAGTCCGACGGCAAACAGGCCGAACATTCCATATGTCGCGATCCAGTCGATGAGGCTTCCAAGCGGGTCCAAGGCGTCAAACCTCTCCGGTAACAGCTGGCGCACCCTGGCGGGTGATAACTGACAGTGCCTTCGGTTCGCAGAATCCCCTCAGCGTCTGGGCAGCGTTCCGGAGCCGAGCCGCGAGATGTCTCTCCCAATAGTGTTCGGACGCGGTATGATCGGTGATCCAATTCTTCGCCATTTTGGGTCCTTCGGTTCCGTGAAATGCTCTTCCGGCTGCGGCCACCGAAGGCCGCTTGTTAGCGTTCGCCTTCGGTGGCCTGAGGTCGCCATCGCTTCGGGGGAAGAGTGGCGACCTCTCGGACCCGCGGGAGTGGGGGCGGCTTCCGTGATCCGATTTCAGTTCGTTTTGGCTGGAGCCGGGTTAGAAGCAGATTGGTCGTACTTGACGGGGTGCGCTGCCTGCGCATCCCCCTGCTGGGGAACTGCCATGTTCGCTCATGCTCCCGAAGGTCATGCCCCCCGTTCTCAACCGAGGCCGCCATTCGCGAAGACGTTTTGACCGTCGATCCATGCGCCGTCCTGAGAGCAGAGAAGCGCGATGACGTTTGCAATGTCCTCCGGCTGGCCCAGACGTCGGAGAGGCGTCGCTTCAGGGATGCCTCGGAGTGCTTCCTCGCCATGCTGGCGCAGCAGCTGGGTGTCGACCGCTCCTGGTGACACGGCGTTGACAGAGATATTGCGGCCCGCCAGCTCCTTTGCGAGGACGCTCGAGTAAATTTCCTGCGCCGCCTTGGTGGCCGCGTAGGCACCCGTATATGCCGGCTTCTGGAGAATGATGCTCGAGCTCAGACTGACGATCCTGCCACCGTCACGGATGCGTCGCGCCGCCTCGCGCAGAACATTGAAACTACCCGTCATATTGGTTGCGATCATCCGATTGAAAGCATCGTCGGTCATCTGGGCAAAGGGACCGACATTCATGATCCCGGCATTGTTGACCACCACGTCCACGCCGCCATAAGCCTCGTCATGGGCATCGAACAAGGCCTTGACAGCAGCCGGATCTGCGACATCCGCCTGGCGCGCCATTGCACGACCCCCAGCCGCCTTGATGTCGGCTACGACTTGATCGGCCAGATCGCTATTGGTGAGGTAGTTCACCATAACGGCATAGCCATCGCGCGCCAGACGGCGGGCCGTGGCAGCGCCGATGCCGCGCGACGAGCCGGTGACGACGGCAGTCCGTCCGGCGCGAGGGGCGGTTCCAGCGCTGGCTTCGGAGGTTTGCGCCGAAGCTGTTCCGCTGAGAGCAAGCGCGGCCGGTGCGGCGGCTGCAAGCGCCATGAAGGTTCGGCGGGAGTTATCAGTATTGGACATCGGGAAGGTCTCCCTTTCGAGAATTGCGAGAGCTTGCGGATACGGCCGAGGCCGGCTCAGTGGTCAACGCCCGGAAGCTAAAGAACAACGCGCTTGGTTTGCTACGACACGCAGCAGCCGGGGCCGAAACCATTTTGTATTTTCAGCCGCATTCGTTCCGTTCGCAGCGATAGATACTGCTACCGGTAGAGTTTTGCTCTCATTGAACATCTATTGACCGCGCTGCTGTTTCTGTCATGTTGACTGCACTCCTCGCTTGGCTGGCACATTCAAGCTAGATGGAGTGTCCGATGATCAGAATGCCTGAACCATCAAGAAACTTGCCTATTCCTACAGATGGCAATACGCTAACGCGTGACGGCCGTGTTTTGACCGGGCCTCAAAACGAACCGGAGGCTCGAATGTCGTCATCGCTTCTTGCGGCGGTCACCGCCTATATCGAAGAACAGGGTGGCGGGCAGGGCCTATTTCCGACGCAGATAGAAGGCTTCAACATCATCCGGTCTTTCCAGGCGATGATGCCGATGCGGGCGCTTTACCGGCCGTCACTTTGTGTCGTGCTCCAGGGCGCGAAGGAGATTCACTTCGGAGAAGACCGGCTGGACTACGGCGCGTTGGAATGCCTGGTCGTGAGCGTGGAGCTTCCGGCGAAGGGTCGGATCGTAGAGGCAAGTCCTGAGGCGCCTTATGTCGGTGTCACCATCGACTTCGACGTCGCCACGATGCGCGAGGTTCTGGAGCGGCTGGATACCCCGCCAGTCCCGGCTTCAGATCCTGGACCTTGTGTTTTTGTGGGCAAGGTCGACGAACCATTGGCAGAGTGCCTCCTGCGTCTGATCCGGATGACGAAGACACCGAAGGCAATTCCGATCCTTTATCCATCGGTGATGCGCGAGATTTGCTACTGGTTGCTGAGTGGGCCGCATGGCGCTGAACTCTGCAAGCTGGCGCTACCGGAATCGAATATCGAGCGCGTAGTGAAAGCCATATCCATGCTGCACGTGAACTTCGCGCAGACTTTGCGGATCGAAAAATTGGCAGAGATTGCTCGGATGAGCCCGTCGTCGTTCCACCAGCACTTCAAGGCGCTGACCTCAATGTCCCCGCTTCAGTTCCAGAAACAACTGCGCCTTCTCGAGGCCCGACGCCTGATGGTGGCGGAGGCCGCAAACGTGGCGGAGGCTGCTTACCAAGTCGGTTACGAAAGCGCTTCGCAATTTAGCCGCGAATATTCCCGGACGTTTGGGGCCGCGCCAAAGCAGGACGTCATGAACCAGCAGCGCCTGCATAGCAAATATGCCAGCCGGAAGGTGCAAACTGCGTAGTTTGTAAATCGTGTGTTCAAGAGGGCGCTCTTTTGCAGTTTTTGCTTGGAGTGACCTTCTTGATGCGAGCAAGCAAATGCCACCGGTGCTGGGTTTTCCTCCGGTATCGCCAAAGGGCTTTCGCCATGAAAGCTTTTCCAGCGCGGCTTGGCAGAAATGGGCGCGTAGCTTCGGGGCGCAATGCTTAGTAGTGTCCGGAGCGATTTCACCACAGCGTTCTGATCGCCTATCGAGGGCAATGAACGATAGAGAGCAGAGCCTGATATGGCCCTTCAGAGAAGGTGGCTGGTCAGGCGGAACGGCCCGTCGCGATTCAGATAAAACAATCGCCGGCCTCAGTTGAACCGCTGCGTCAATATCATTCGATCCCAAGCCAAAGGAAATATGGCTTTGCGGTTTTAACAACCACAGCACGGATACATGGGCTTCCGGACGATCGCGAGGAAATCACGGATGATAGCGCATGGAGCGTGCAGCATGGCCGCTGTACCATCAGCTGCAAAAACCGTGCGCACCATCGCAACATTGAAAGGACAGCGTCATGTTTAAACGGATTGGTCGCAGGGTGTTGGGAACTGTGTTTGGCTTCTTAGCGCTCACGGGGATCGTGTCCGCACACCATGGCGTCACAGGTAGATATGACGCTTCTGCGCCGATCATATTACATGGGACCATCACTGCGGCGACGTTCAGCCCGCCTCATCCTGTCTTCACGGTCCTTGTTGAGGCCAGAGAACTCCCCGCAATGGCACTCGGCAGACCAGGGGAGTATTTCGGGCCGCTCAGGACCCGTGCGGAGGATGTTGGCGTAGAACGCGACGTCGAGCTTTCTCCCGTGCGCCTGTTTTACGATCTGGCCAACAGACTACGAGTTGGGGATCAGGTTACCATCGTTGCCCTACGCAACTGCCTGTCTCCTCATCAATTACGCAGCACCTGGTTGCGGCTGCCGGAAGGCGAGGTCGTATCCTACACCGGGGACTGGGCGCCGGGAGTAGATGGATGCAACTGAGTGAAGCGTTTCAATGGATCGAGGCGTTACCGCTCGTTCGGATGATCGTAACTGCTCCCGGTCTCTATCCGGCAATCTCGGCGCTGCACATCCTGGGTATCGCACTGCTCGTGGGCTGCATCGTCACTGTCGATCTTCGCCTACTTGGCGTTTTCAGCGCAGAGCTGGACGAGGCGCTTCCGGGCCTTATACGGGTGGCGCTGGCCGGGTTCGCGATCGCCGCGACGACTGGACTGCTGCTCGTTTCGGTCCGGATCGGAAACTATGCGTCCAACCTGGCCTTTTTGACAAAGATGGCAATCCTGTCGATCGCTGGGACGAACGTGGTGGTTCTGCGCCTGGGTGTGGGTTCTGCCGATGTGAGGTATGGGCTGGGAACAGTCCGTGGTCGCCTCGCGGCCGGTCTGTCTCTTGCCCTTTGGACCAGCGCGGTGTTTTCAGGTCGCTGGATCGCATTCATATGAAAACGCCAGAAACCCGAAGCCTGACGGATTTTGCTTTCTGCCAGACGCAGTCGATGTTCGTTTACGGGGCAGCTGGCATCAGTGTGGGCGACCGCACGACACTCGACTGCGCGATACCTCTAAGCAGTGCGCCGATCGCAGCGGCCGGGGGGCCGAAAATCAGCGGTCTTGCGCCATGATTCATTATGCCGAACATATCGAGGACGTCCTGGCGGCATGGCTTGAGCAACGCTCCGCTGGAAGCAGGTTTCGATCGACCCTTTTCAGACACGGCCATAATTCTCCTCGCCGGGAGCCGGCCGTGCCGCGTCGGTGACGGTAAGCTTATGGCTACACACCGGGGAGCCCCGCTTATAGAAAAGAGCGCGCGACTTTGAAAAGATGAAGCCGCCGCAGTACGCGTCGCCGTAGTTGGAGAATGGCAGCAGGTGCGCGCCGAGGTCCTGTGGGCAACGGGCTGGTTGGTGGTGGCCTGCCCAACGGAAGTACCAACGCTGGCGGCTTCGATATCCGAGGGCATTCGCTGCTCAAGCAATAACCCGGTAGGTGCTGCGCTGATCCTCCTTGCGAATATGCCTGAGGTATCGGGGCGCCACTTGCTCGCGTGTTGCGTTCGATGCGTCGGCCAAACTAAGCCGTGACGATGCTCCGGATTTTCTTCTCCACCGTCTGAACAACCCATCCCGCGATCGAACCGATTGCGGTGGCGCTTCCAAGCTTCGCGATTGAAGAAAGCTCCGGCTCGAGGTGTGCGGCGAAGAAGGTGATCAGCCCAATGAAATAACCGAGCAGGTTGCTGAGGACCGGAAGGCCGCGTGTCGAAATGACGGAAGCGCCACGCACAACACGACCACGGGAAACGCCACGCTGCCAAGGGTCGGTGCGAGCAACGGCACCGCCAGTATGGCAGCTGCGCCGACGCAAAGTCCGAGTACCGTGCAGACCCAGGTCTGGAAGCCCTCAGCGGCAGAAGGACGGCGCGTAAAATAGGCAACCCAGCCCATGAACATCGCCCACGGCGGAAGCGTCAGGAGCAGACTTGTCTGGGCAGCGGTCGCAGCTGTCAGCGCCGCCGTGAGGGTCAGTATGATATAAAGCCAGGTGCCTGTGTTGCGGGCGCCTTGTGCGGTGGACGCAGTCGTGTTGGTTTCATGTGACATCTCTTGATCTCCTCAATCTTTCTGATTGTCGATGTTTGTGGCTCGCAGATGGATTCAGCACATCCCGCCGTTTGCTCGCAGCGTCTGGCCATTCACCCAGGCGCCTTCCGACCCTGCCAAAAACGAAACCACGCGGGCGATATCCTCGGGTTGACCGAGCCGCTCGAGCGGGTTCATCTTGGCCATCCGTTCGATGAGCTCGGGGCTCTTCCCGTCGAGGAAGAGATCCGTGGCGGTTGGGCCGGGCGCAACGGCATTCACCGTGATTCCTCGGCCACGCATTTCCTGCGCGAGCACCTGCGTCAGCCCTTCCACCGCGGCCTTGGTCGCGATGTAGACGCCATAGGACGGGAGACGCATGCCGATGACGCTGCTGGACAGGTTGATGATGCGTCCGCCCTCACGCAGCCGCTTGCCGGCCTCGCGAGCGACGTTGAATGTGCCTTTGAGATTGATCGCGATGGTCTGGTCGAAGGTGTCGTCGGCGAATTCGACGATCGGCGCGAGCCGCATGATGCCGGCATTATTCACGGCGACGTCGATGCCACCGAAGGACCGCTCGGCTGTATCGAACATTGCCGCAACCGCCGCAGGGTTGGAAATATCTGCCTGAGCCGTGATCGCTTCACCTCCTGCGGCTGCGATCCTGTCGGCAAGCTCCTGCGCGGATCCGGCGTCACGCGCGTAGTTCACGACAACCTTGAAACCGTCGCCTGCGAGACGCTGGGCAATGACAGCACCGATCCCGCGGGAAGAGCCCGTAACCAGGGCCACCTTGTTAGTTTCGCTCATGACTTCTGCCTTTCCTGATATGCCGCACAGCGGCTGACAGGAAATTTAGCGGTTCCCAGCCGATAAAAATAATGCATACTCGTCATCGCAATGATGACTAAAAGTATGTCCAATGAGCTTCGATAGCCGGCTGCTAGAGCGGTATTGTTTTAGTCGGAATCGGAATAGGGATTCCCTTTGCGGTGCAAATCAGATTCACCATTCTGGCCGGTAAAGGAGGCCGGCCTGGATGGCGAGACCTTTTTCAGATGATCTTCGTGAGCGCGTTGTTGGCGCAGTAACGCGCGAGGGCCTGTCGTGCCGAGCGGCGGCCAAGCGCTTCGGCATTGGCGTCAGCACCGCGATCGATTGGGTCCGGCGCTTGCGCGAGACGGGCAGCGCGGCCCCTGGCCAGATGGGCGGCCACAAGCCACGGGCGATCTCAGATGAGCATCGGGTCTGGCTGATCGATCGCTGCCGCGCACAGGCGTTCACCTTGCGCGGGCTGGTGGCGGAACTGGGAGAGCGCGGCCTGAAAGTGGATTACAGCGCCGTCCGGACCTTCGTGCATGAGGAAGGGCTGAGTTATAAAAAAAGACGTTGGTCGCCAGCGAACGCGAGCGGCCCGATGTCGCCGCCCGGCGGGCACGCTGGCTGAAGCATCGCCATCGCATCGATCCATCTCGCCTCGTCTTCATCGATGAAACCTGGACGAATACGAATATGGCGCCGCTCAGGGGCTGGGCACCGCGCGGCGAACGGCTGTTGGGCCATGCGCCCTTCGGTCACTGGAACACGATGACCTTTGTCGCAGCCCTCAGGGCCGACCGCGTCAGCGCACCGTGGATCATCGACGGCCCGATCAATGGCGAACGCTTCCTGATCTATGTCGAAAAGGTGCTGGTGCCTGAGCTCAAGCCGGGCGACATCGTCGTCATGGATAATCTCGGCTCGCATAAGGCCAGAACGATCCGCGCCGCCATCCGCAAGGCCGGCGCCCGATTGTTCTTCCTGCCGCAATACTCTCCCGATCTCAATCCGATCGAAAAGCTCTTTGCCAAGATCAAGCACGAGCTGCGTAAGGCGCAGGCCCGAACCCGACAGGCTGTCGACGACGCGCTGGCAGCCACCCTTCAAACCGTCTCGCCGAAAGAGTGCCAAAACTACTTCAAGGAAGCCGGATATGAACGGACATAAAACAATCCCGCTCTAAGCGGAATAGGGGTCGTGGTCGCCGTGGTTGAGGCAGGTAGCTTTGCGCGTGCGGGTGAGGCGATGGGGCTGACCCAACCCGCGGTGAGCCGCGCCGTTGCGCGTTTGGAAGAACGCGTGGGCATCCGCATCTTCAACCGCACCGCCCGGGCGATTTCGCTGACCGACGAAGGACGCCGGTTTTACGAAGCCGTCGCGCCGTTGCTTGCTGGCATCGAAGAAGCGGCGGTGAGCGCCGGCAAGAGCAAGGCGATCGTGCGCGGACGACTGCGCGTGAACGTCGATGGAACCTTCGGCCATTACGTTCTTGCGCCCCGGCTAGGGGCATTTCTGGATCGCTACCCCGAGCTCTCCGTCGAGATCAGCGTCAGGGACATCATGGGCGATCTTGTCGCCGAGGGCGTTGACGTCGCCGTCCGGTTCGGGACGCCTGAGCCGTCCTCGCTAAAGGCTCGCCTGTTGCTGGAGACGCGTGTCTTGACATGCGCTTCTCCGGCATACGTCGTCAGGCACGGCACGCCGACGCACCCCGAGCAGCTCGCACAGGACCATCAGTGCCTGCTGATCCGCGATCCAACGACGGGCCGTCCGTTTGAATGGGAATTCCAATGCGGCAAGAAGGTCGTCCCGCTTGCCGCGTCCGGCCGCCTGATGGTCAACGATACGGGTTCGCTTCTCGGCGCATGCATGGGCGGTACCGGGGTTGCGCAGTTGCTGGAAATCTATGCCAGGGATCTGATCGCACAGAACAGACTCGTGCAACTGCTGCCGGACTGGGCCGACGAAATCTTCCCCCTCTACGCGTTTCACCACAGCTCGAGCCTGGTTTCGGCCAAGGTGCGGGCATTTCTGGATTTCGTCCGGGGCCTGGCGTCATAGCTGGAGATATGTCCGAGCATGCTGGTCGGAGGCAGTCTCGCTCTTAACCAATGCAGGCCCATCACAGTCGCCGCCGGGCAGCCATCACATCAGGTTCTCCTGCGCCGCCTGATGGATTGTTCTCACGTCTGGCTTGAACCCAAGACTGCGGGCGAGCGAGACATCCATGTGGAGGTGCCATGGATTCCCGAGCGGCGCCAGCGATGGTTCCATTGTTCCGCCGACCAGGGCGACAAGCTCGTAGATCGAGGTCGGCGCCTCATCGGCGATGTTGACGATGCGCCCGTCCATTGCTCCGGTCAGGGCGAGGTTCATGGCCGTGGCGATGTCGCGATGATGAACCATGCTCATTCTCTGCGCAGGATGCATTTTGAAACTGGTGACCAATCGAGGCAACTCTTCGAGATGTCCGTCCTTGTCGCCATAAACGAAACCGAACCGCTGGATCGACCAGTTCAGCCCGCTTTCGCGCAGCGCGTTCTCGGCGGCGAGCTTGCTGGCCGGATAGGCCTGTTGCGGGTTGGCCGCGTCGTTCTCGCGGCCAGGGCGCGGGCTGTCCGCGTCATAGACATTGGACGTGCTCGCCATGATGAAACACGCCTCGGGCGCACGCGCTTTTGCCGCGGCAATGAGGTTAAGCGTCCCTTCGAGGTTGCTCTTCCAGATCAGGTCGGTGTCTGGCGTTCGAAAAACCGCGGCGAGATGGATGATCGCTGATACGCCCTCCACCGCTCTCATCAGAGAAGCAGGATCGAGAAGATCGGCTTCCACCGCCTTCACACTGGCGGGCGCCTCTCTTCCTTCGCGCATGAGCGCGCGGCAATTCCACCCTGCTTCGACAAGGCGCGGAAGAAGACGGGCTCCGACGAGCCCTGTTGCGCCGGTTACCAACACTGTCATGGATGGGTTCCTTTCTGCAGAAGATTTTCGAGTCGATCTGTCGCGGTCTGGAGGACCCTGACCGCGGTCGCAATGTCGGCGTCGTCGATGCCGTCGAACGCAACCGAGCGGATGAAAGAGAGATCGGGCAGCTCGGTCCACAACTTCGCGCCAGTGGCGGTGATGCGCAGAAGCTTCTGGCGCTGATCAACTCGGTCGGGCTCTTGCTCGACGAGACCTTTGCGCACGAGCGTTGCGACGATCCCGGTCATTGTCGCGCGTTCGATCGCAAGTAACCGCACG
>NZ_VSZV01000348.1:0-57104 GCF_008919455.1 Rhizobium sp. PEPV16 | reverse complement strand
CGGTGGTCCGGTACCCACCTTAAGTTTGATATAATTGAAAGGTACGCTGTTGAAGCACGTTCTTGTCTTTGATGACGACGCCGCTATGCGGCATCTTATTGTTGAATATCTGACTTCACACGCCTTCAGGTCAACCGCAGTCAGCGATAGTAGGCAGCTGAATCGCGTGCTCGCGTGTGAGCCGGTTGATCTTGTGGTTCTTGAGCTTAATCTGGGTCGTGAAGACGGATTGGAGATCATACGCAACCTGACAACAAAATGGGGAATTCCCATCATCGTGATTAGCGGTGATCGCCTTGAGGAAGCAGAAAAGGTTGTTGCACTGGAGCTCGGGGCAACTGACTTTGTTTCAAAGCCTTTTGGAATGCGTGAATTCCTAGCCCGCATTCGCGCGGCAATGCGTCGCCGGACTTTCAGTCCAGGGGCAAAAGATCGACGTTCCTTTAATTTTTTGGGATGGACATTGAACCTCAGACAGCGTCGGCTAATGTCAAAAAAAAGCGGCGAGGTCAAACTTACCCCGGGGGAATTCAATCTTTTGGTCGCTTTTCTGGAACAGCCGCGTGACGTGTTAACGAGAGAACAGATTCTGCGTGCGAGCCGAGTCCGTGGAGAAGAGGTGTATGACCGAAGCGTCGATGTCCTCATTTTGCGCCTGCGTCGAAAGCTTGAAGCAGATCCCGCGAACCCTCGTCTAATCAAAACAGCCCGAGGGGCAGGCTATGTGTTCGACGCTGATGTGGACATTCATTACGGTGACAATGGCTCTCTTAACCGTGGCCTTTACGAGGACAGGCGTCGTGTCTCGCAGAACCCATTCGTTTAAAAGTGGCGATTAGAATTAAGCCCGCGCGACTGTGTCTTCTTCTACGTCCGCCCAAGGCGCAGGCTCCGGAAGAGGACCCGTCTGGCTCTCGAAGATGCGCTTCAGTGCGCGATCGGAGTAATACCGGACTTTTCTCAGCCTCAATGGCGGGTGACCCTTTATGAGAACGATCTGGTCGTCGTCATCTAGCAGCCGCACCTGCTCAGGCCGTAATAGAGGAGCACCTTGGCTCGAATTTTGAATATTACGATCGAACATCCTCCCTTGGCTATAGGAGGTGGAGCGCGCTACAAACGTATATTCACCAATCGCTTTCGAAATATAAACAGGTGTCTCGTCATCAGCAGTTGCCATGAAGACTTGCACGCCCGTATTGCTAAGGAAGTTTTGCTTGCCGGCCTCGTCGTACGTTCCCGACAATGCTGAGAGGCTTTGGATTATGAACATAAAATGGCCCTTGTAGCCAGCGATTGTCGTGATCGCTGTCTCAATTGTGTCGAGTTTTCCGAGGTGCTTGAATTCATCGAGAAGGAATAGCACCTCATGCTTCTCGTCCTTGTCTGGCAATGATCGTTGCAAAACAGAAACGATCTGCTGGAAGAGGAGGCGCATAAGTGGTGCGACAACCTCTAGATCGTTCGGGCTAACACAAAGATAAAGACAAGTCCTCCGACGGCGGAGATCATAAATTGAGAAGTCAGAACGGCTCGTCGCCGCTTTAACCAAGGGGTCCGCCCACAAGTTGAGGCCGCCGTCACCCATAACAGAGGTGTAGGAGGTGAGGATTTTTGTATCGTTGCCTGCCATATCATTGAAAATCCGCTGAGCTTCTTTGTTCCTAGTCTCCTCCGCGAGGCGCCCGAGGAGCTGATATTTCTCCCCCGGTTGAGCAAAGAGATCGTACACAGCGCCAATGGTTGGCGTACCACGCTCGATACAAGCAAGAATGCCAGCGACAAATAGATCCCGTGCGCCGTTGATAAATCCTTCCGCGCCCTCTCCTTTGGCTGTGATAAGATTTGCGGCCAAGCGACGCGCTTCGGTGAACTGCCGCTCTGAAGGTAACGCCGTGATATCTAATAAAGGATTGTAACAGCTCGTCCGCCGTTCTGGGTCTAGCGGGGCAAATTTGAACACATCGTCCCCACAAGTTTTGCGCGCCCTGGACGTGAGCTCAAACAATTCGCCCTTGACATCTAGGGCTATAATTGAGCCTTTGAACGTTAGCAGTGTTGGAATGACAACGCCCACGCCTTTTCCCGCTCGGGTAGGGGCAACAATAAGGCTGTGAGGCTGCGCGCCGTTGGTCAGATAATAGTCAGACCAGAATGGGCCGCCAGTCTTTCCGAACACTGGGCCACTGAGGCAGTTGTACCGCTGGAAATAACCGGCCCGTCGCATCTCACCCACCTGAGCCCAACGCGCCGTCCCGTGATGGTCGTGCTTGCGTTGGCACAAGACCTGCTGCGCTAGCAAAACGATTCCCGACGTTGAAATGATGACGGCCAAACCCTGATAAAACAATAGGGTTGTGTATCCAAGAAAGAACGGCGACTTGTACCAAAAAGCGAACACATCGAAAGTCATCAAAGCATGACCGCTAAACCCGTAACCAAATGTTGAGTACACACTTGCAGCACAAAAACCTACGGCCAGTGAACACCCCGTACTCAATGCTATATTCAAGAGCTTTGTTTTGTTTGGTATCATCGGTCCACCATAGATTTCTTCGATGCTAAAATGGCACGCAACAAGATGAATCGAACGCACATCAGGCGATTTGCCAGCGGATCGCGGCGGCACCTAAAAAGAAGGAAATCGTCGGGTGCGCCGCTTCATCGAGGACGGATTAGAGGTCCGGCCATTGAAGGACGGACTGACAAAAAATGAACTGAAGCCTTCAAACTGGACCAGTTGGTTAGAGTTTTCCGGTGGATTTTCCTGGCTGGAAAGGAACGGAAGACGATGAAGGCATTGCAGTTTCGCACGCGCAGTGGCGTTCAGTTTGAGGCAGGGCGATGAAGGCGTTCGATCACACATCATTCGAAGTGAAACAAGATTCTATCGAAACGAATGACTCTTCCAAACGACGAACCAATAGCGGAATTCCACTACAAAATCACAAGTTTCAAGCCGCTATCTGCACGCTTTTCGCTGTTTATTCCTTAGCGTTATCAAGCATACTTCCGACGTGATGCCCTCCGCTACATGCTGCGACCTATGTCGCTGCATTGTATCATCGAGCACGACGGTCCGGCGGTAGAAAGCGTCAATATTCCATTTTCAGGACCTCAACGGCCCGTGCGATCTCTGCTTCCCGCTGCATCTCGACTTCTGGAGGAAGGCCTCAGGTCGTCTCGGGCGTGATTGTAAGCGTGGCTTATGGACTGCGCGATTTTACCAGCTCGCTGCAGCTGTTCAGTTGACGTTTGCGGGCCCACCGTATCACGGACTGACTTCTCAATACTTCTTATGTGCTCATCCAAATTCGCACTCCGTTCCTCTGCTACATGCCTCGGCGGTTGAATATGCTGCAGTGAGGCACTGATGGCGGGAAGCGAGTGGGCCTGGGCCCTTTGATTTGCGTCTAAGTCGTGATAAGCGACAAAAATAGCATTGTGTGCATTCGCTTTGCTCTCGTGATGCACATGAGGATCAGCAGCCAATTCGCGGGCCAGCTCAAAGATACGAGATTTATTGTTGTCATCAAACTTACTGAAGTTATGCGATACCAACAAAACTCCAGTAGCTTGATCCGTTGGCTCCATGTTGCTAATGCGATTAACAAGAGCAGTTTGCTTGGCTGGGTCTATATAATGGGCTACATTGCCGGCCGCTTGGACTTTTAACAAAGCTACAGCATCCGAGTCGAACCCCAGTCCGTCCGTCAATTTGTCGGCCAGCTCGATGGCGGATTGTCCGAGCTGTTTGTTCCGCCTTTCAAATGTCGTGAGGGCAGTTTCTTTCCCCTGTTCGGCTTCCCGAACAGCACTTAGCGTTTCCTTCGCGAGCGATTTGAAGTTTCGAAGATTGAGTGCTGTATCGCGCGGATTCGAGGTTACTAACTGTTCTGCAACATTGGATATTGGTCCCTGTGGAAGATCAAGGAGGTCGCGGCGTTCCTCGGCCCCCCCTAGGCGGCCGGGTGAACTTGCATTTGCGCGTGTCCGTTTGTTATCGCGATCCATTGCTCGGCTCCTAAGTCGTTTCTCTAGCCTATGAGTTAGCAGGAATGCGTGATCGGCCAAACCGATATGGTGTTACGGTTGTAGTATCGCAGAGGCTTCTCCCAGCCCTGCGGGCCGTGGAAAGACCCCATCCAAGCCAAAGAATGAGATGAAGTTGGCCTCAAAGACGATGAATGGTAAGCGCTGTTTTTAGGCCACGGCTTTGACTTCATGCTTTGCAGCGTAGACCCAAGGCAGCAGGTCGTCGATCTGGCTATTTGGATGTCGGAGTCGAGGCCGCGACGTCGGTGGCATTGCGGGCTTCTGGCTTCGGCCAGTGAATGCACGACCCGGCGCGCGCACCATATATCTTCAAGGTCAGTATGCCACTCAGCCTAAGGCATCACCGCTTTACGCCCAACTCGATGGACTGCCGCCGATCCGGGGAAAAGGCGTTGACCTTGCCGGCGCCGAGCTCGTTGAAGGCGACGCTCGCGATCCCGCCGCGCTGACCCGCGCCATCGCCGGCTATGATGCTGTCGTCAGTTCGCTGGGCACGGCCATGAGCCCGTTCCGGGAGGTGACCCTGCTCTCCACGGCGACGCGCGCACTGTTCGGCGTTATGGATTAGCAGAATACCCGCCGGCTGGTGTGCATTACCGAGTTGGGTGCCGGCGACAGCGGCGGCCATGGCGGCTTCTACTTCGACCGGCTGTTCCTGCCCTGATGCTGCGCAAGGTCTATGAAGACAAGGACCGCCAGGAAGATGCGATCCGGGTGATCACACTCGACTGGACCATCGTACGCCCAACGGTGCTCAACGACAAGCCGGCGCGCAGTCACATCAAGGCAGTGCCTGACCTGTCGGGCGTCCATGGCGGAACCATCGCCCGACCCTATGTCGCAGAGTTCGTCGTGCACCAGCTCACCGCAGATACGTGGCTGCGCAAAGCACCGGTGATTACATCCCTCTAGCAGGCTGCTGCAAAACCCTCTGGCTTTTGGGTTGAACTGATGATTCCCTCGGGCTGCAACAGCGGGGATTGATTTGCATGCGTGGCGGGGATGAGCGGACGGGATCGCTGTTTTCGTATGTTGACCTTGAGGCACGGGTTCCGGCAGGGCATCCGCTTCGTGCGATGCTCCGGTTGGTGAACGCATCGCTTGCGGCGCTGGATGGGTCGTTCGATGGGCTCTATGCCAAGACGGGTCGGCCGTCGATCGCGCCGGAACGGCTGTTGCGGGCGGTGCTGCTGCAGATGCTGTATTCGATCCGTTCCGAGCGGCAATTGATGGAACGGCTTGAGTTCGACCTGTTGTTCCGCTGGTTCGTGGGTCTTGGGATCGATGATGCGGTGTGGCATCCGACGGTGTTCACGCATAATCGCGACCGAGTTCTGACGACGGAAGTGGCGCAAGGCTTCCTGTCGGCGCTGCTTGCGCAGCCGGCAGTGAAGAAGCTTTTGAGCGCGGAGCACTTCTCGGTCGACGGGACGATGCTGAAGGCATTCGCCTCGATGAAGAGCTTTCGCGTCAAGGGGGCCCCGGGTGGCGACGATGGCGAGCCACCGGAGGGCGCGCGCAATGGCGAGCGTGACTTCCGCAAGGAGAAGCGCTCGAACGAGACGCACGCCTCGACGACCGACCCGGATGCCCGGCTCTATCGCAAGAGCAAGGGCCAGGAGAGCCGGCTGGCCGATCTGGGGCATGCGCTGATGGAGAACTGCAATGGACTTGTGGTCGACGGCGCAGTGACGCATGCCACCGGCACCGGCGAGCGGGAGGCGGCCACCAAACTGAGCGAGGGTCTCGGCGAAGGGGTGACGTTGGGTGCCGATAAGGCCTACGACGTGGAAGCCTTTGTCGAGGGATTGAAGGCGCGCAAGATCGAGCCGCATGTGGCGATCAACGGGACGGTGAGCAAGACGGGCAAAGTACGCAAGACGGCGGTGCCGCCAGACGTCGTCCAAAGCCCCGGCTATGCGATCAGCCTGCGCTGCCGCAAGCGGATCGAGGAAATCTTCGGCTGGGTCAAGACGACGGCCGGCTTGGCGCAGATCAAGGTGCGCGGACTGGACAAGGTGGAGGCAGCCTTCACCTTCGCCCTTGCCGCCTACAACATCATTCGCCTTCCGAAATTGATCGGATCGACGGGCCAAGTGTGTCGTAAGCGTCCGGTGAGGGCCGTCTTGCGAGGTTGAGACGAACATCGGAAGTCCTAGTGCAAACACTAGGAGTAGTCCTATGACGAAGCATCAGATTGAAGTGATCACGTCTGTCGAGCGCCGACGGCGCTGGTCTCAGGAAGATAAAGAGCGGCTCGTTGCAGCCTGTCTCGAGCCAGGTGCGGTGCTTTCCGAGATTGCGCGATCGGCCGGTATCCATGTCAGCCAGCTCTTCCGTTGGCGCAGGGAGCTTTGCCAAATCGAGGAGCCGAGGACGGAAACAGCGAGCACGTTGGTGCCGGTGGTCGTGTCCGAGGCCGCGCTTCCAGCCTCGCCTATTCCCTCGGGGCCACCCGCCCCATCGCAGTCCCGCCGGAAGCGCAGCGATGTGACGATTGAACTCGGTCGGGACCGTCGTATCCGCGTAGACAGCGACATCGACACGGACGCGCTGGGCCGCATTCTCGATGTCGTGCTGGGGCGGAGATGATCCCGGTTCCGAGTGGTGTGAAGGTCTGGCTGGCGACCGGTCACACGGACATGCGCAAAGGCTTCCCCGGTCTGTCGCTGATGGTGCAGGAGACGCTGAAGCGCGATCCGATGTGCGGACATTTGTTCGTGTTCCGGGGGCGCGGTGGAGGTCTGATCAAGGTGATCTGGCATGACGGACAAGGAGCCTGTCTATTCACGAAGAAGCTGGAGCGCGGCCGCTTCATCTGGCCGTCAGCCGCTGACGGCACGGTGGTGATCACACCGGCCCAGCTCGGTTATCTGCTCGAAGGCATAGACTGGCGGATGCCGCAAAAGACCTGGCGGCCAACATCGGCAGGATGAGCAAAAGCACTGGAATGGCGGACTCGAATATGATTCCATCCTGCCATGAGCGACGCGACTGATGAGCTTCCGGACGACCTTGCCAGTGCGCTTGCACTGCTGGCCGAGGAGCGTGCCCGGCGTATCACTGCCGAGGCAGAAGCTGCGACCGCCAAGGCGCAAGCCGCCAGCGCAAAGGCGCTCGTGTCGCATTCCGAAGCGCTGATCGCGCGGTTGAAGCTGGAGATCGAGAAGGTTCGCCGCGAGCTTTACGGCAGCCGGTCAGAACGCAAGGCGCGACTCCTCGAACAGATGGAACTGCAGCTCGAGGAGCTGGAGGCTGACGCTGGCGAAGACGAACTGGCGGCAGAGGTTGCGGCCAAAGCCTCGACGGTCAGGGCTTTCGAGCGCAAGCGTCCATCACGGAAACCATTCCCTGAACATCTGCCGCGCGAGCGTGTCGTTATCGCGGCCCCGGCGAGCTGCCCTTGTTGCGGTTCGGGCAAGCTGTCGAAGCTGGGCGAAGACATCACCGAGACCCTGGAGGTCATCCCGCGTCAGTGGAAGGTGATCCAAACGGTGCGGGAGAAGTTCACCTGCCGCGAATGCGAGAAGATCACCCAGCCACCAGCTCCTTTCCATGTGACGCCGCGGGGCTTTGCCGGGCCCAGCCTTCTGGCGATGATCCTGTTTGAGAAGTTCGCGCAGCATCAACCGCTGAACCGCCAGAGCGAGCGCTATGCCCGAGAGGGTATCGACCTCAGCCTGTCGACGCTGGCAGATCAGGTCGGCGCTTGCGCCGCGGCGCTGAAGCCACTCCATTCGTTGATGGAAGCGCATGTCCTGGCTGCCGAGCGGCTGCATGGCGACGACACCACAGTGCCGATCCTGGCGAAGGGAAAGACCGATACGGGTCGCATCTGGACCTATGTCCGAGATGACCGGCCGTTTGGCGGGCAATCGCCGCCGGCGGCTCTCTACTATGCTTCGCGAGATCGACGACAAGAGCATCCCGAGCGCCACTTGAAGACCTTCACCGGCATTCTGCAGGCTGATGCCTATGGCGGCTACAATCCGCTGTTCAAGGTAGACCGCGATCCGGGGCCGCTGACGCAGGCGCTCTGCTGGTCGCACGCGAGGCGCAAGTTCTTCGTGCTGGCCGACATCGCCACGAATGCCAAACGCGGCAGCCGCGCCGCGCCGATCTCGCCTATGGCGCTGGAAGCCGTCAAACGGATCGATGCGCTGTTCGACATCGAGCGTGAGATCAACGGACTTGCCGCCGGCCAACGCCTGGAGCACCGTCGCAAGGGCAGCCTGCCGCTTGTCGGCGAACTGCACCGCTGGCTTCAAACCGAGCGGGCAAAACTGTCGCGCAGTTCTCCCGTCGCCGGAAGGAAGTCATGGCTCTTCGCCGGATCGGATCGCGGTGCCGATCGTGCCGCCTTCATGGCCACGCTGATCATGAGTGCCAAGCTCAACGACATCGATCCGCAGACCTGGCTTGCTGACGTCCTGGCCCGCATCGCCGACACGCCAATCAGTAAGCTGGCACCGGATGCTTACAGTGTGTCTTGTGGGAGGCAAATAAGCCAATATGACCAGGATATTGCCTGCGGCCAGCTCAAATCTGACCGCAATCCGTCAAAAAACCGCACCCCAAGCTCTCGATTGCGGCAACGCAGCGCCAATTTCAGCAGCCTGCTAGACGTTAATTTTCGGATCCGTTTGACCGATTTTTCCATTCGCCGTGATCCACTCAGGGTGAATAAAGGTATTTGCGGACAATTCACTACATCAGAATTGGTGGGCTAACGTTAGATGAAAAAATGGGGCAAAATCCTGCTGAAACTCAACACCAGCTTTTCACACGCCCTTATCGAACGCCGGCCGAGGTCTTCCTCACACATTTGCAAGACGGGGCATGATCCCCTACCCTCAAAACGGCATGATGCGCTTGGGATAGATTCTCCAAACCATGTGTAGTCATGCCTCTCCCGCGATCCGACTGTCGGGAGGACACTTCAGCGCCCTCCACCATCATCCCTTATTAATCGGCAGGAGCGCCGAACCTGCATCGTTGATGCCCTACGGAACTGAGCCCGGTCCGTCCCGTAGGGAAATCAACATGGCAACGCATCGCCACCCGTCACCCGCTACGACCCTTGCGCGCACATCTCTCCTCGGCCATCTGTATCGCAGCAACCGTCATCTTGTGAGATCAAGAGCCCTCAGTCTAGCGGAACGACAGAAACCGTTTCAGGCTCAAACCGGCCAGCAAAATGTAAGGCGGCATGCCGAGCGAATAGTGACCACAGTTTAATTCCAAAATGTTTGGCCTAGCGCCGGCGGCCTTCAGCCTCTGCATGAACCCTTGTGATATCTCTGGCAGAACAACCTTGTCCCTCTTAGCCAACACGACGTGAAGTTCGAGATCGGTCCGTGCCAAATTGTGCGCGTAATTCTCTAGGTTAAGCGGACCCCACGCCCTTCTGAGCTCGGTCAGCTCAATAATGGGTTCAAGGCTTTCACGTATCGATCGTGTCGCGCGCCCTGTCCAAACCATATCCGCGAGACTTCCTGCCGTAAGAAACAACGAGGCTTTTGACACAGCCGAGTCGTGCGCAGCGATTAAGCCTGCGACCCAGGAACCTAAGCTCATACCGAGAACGGAAATCTCTCGATAGCCTTCGCTTTTCACCCAACGAATGAGTTTTCGCCCGTCCCATACCGCCTGCCGTACAGACTGGATGGTTCGACCGAGATTAGGGCTAAGCATAAAATCGGCGTGCACGGACCCGGAACGGCTGCGCTCGAAATGATAAGGCATAGCGATCTCGACAACCGTGATTCCACGCTGTGAGAAAAAGTTGGCGATCTGACGATTGCGTGCACTCGCATTCCAGTGATGAAAAATCACCAACGCCTGATCGAAGGATCCGCTTTCTGTGATTTTTGCCCAGACTACATTGTTCTCTTCGACGCCAGTGGACATGTCCGACGGAAATTTGATCCACCCGTCTTGCCGTTGAAAATGCTGATCGTCCCCGCTCGGTTCATCGAAAAAGGCTGGATCAGCCGCTGCCTGGTCCGCAAGGGCACAAAACTCGCCGATACCTACTATGTTCTTGGCGCGTGGGAAGGCGAGGTTGGCATCAAGGACGAAATCGCTTATTTCCTTGGATTCCTCACCGCGCCTTGCCCGCCGCTCATCCCAACGATCAAGCCAACTATGATACATTCTGATTGCTTCCCCAGTCGCTCGCTCTCCATCGCCCAAGCTCTGGATCAATGAGGCCGTACATCGCGAGCAGCACTGCAAGGCACAGAAGGATCGAAAAGCCTGTAAATGCGTCGATCAGCAGGTAGCTGGTAAAAAGTAACCCTACTGCCGCTGACATCTTCCACATGGGAAAATGAAATCGGCTTCCGGCACCTAGACGGATAGAACCGTAAAGAAAAACGATAATCGTCGAAATAGCGATAAGAAGGCTGCTGTAGTGGGTCGGCATCCTGTAGCTGAATCCTTTGCCCATGTCTTTGCCCTCATACAAAGCTGACGACATATCGGCAAGCAGCCAAGCCACGATGTTCTTTCCATTCGACGCCAAGTAGGAGCTTTGGGCCTTCATGCATACGGCGATCAGAAGACCTAAAACAGTGCACCGAAATATTCCGCGCATCACCCGTAAGCCGATTTCATGGACATGGTATTGATAATCAATTCGCGGCCGGTTCCTCGATGCTCCTCCGATTTTCCAAAGGTCATTAATCATCGTATGAAGCAAAATGAGACCTACGAAGAAGAGATAGAAGCACAAGCACATGTAGAGATAAGCGAACGCCGTGAATACAATCTCCATCGGCACTGATATGACTTCGGGCCGCACGAGCGCTAACTTGCCCCAATCTATCGCATAGTTGCCACCGCCTTTTACCAACGGGATCAAGCACACACCGATCCATTGAAACACACCGGCGAACAACACGCAGACGATAAAGATCGCCCAATATGTATACGAAGAAGCATCTACGTTTCGGGCCCAGGCGGCGTCGCTTTCCACACGATTGCCCGCCGCTACAATCCGTAAGCGTCCTTCATTTTTCCAAAACAACAGCAACTCTATGACGAGCGCAAAAAACAGTGGCAAGAACACCATAAAGAGGAACGTCCAATTGGGCGCCCAGAGGAAACCTACCTGTTTGACGAGACCATCCGCCCGATTGTAAGTCGCGTTGTGGATCCCCACAATATACGAGAGAAACCCCAGGGCGGTGGCACCCGCAAACACCGACGCAGGTAGATCTAAGGTAGATCCGCGGCTAAATAGCGCCTCCGACCTCCTCGCCAAATTAAAACGTCGGCGCGGCTGATTAGCCTCAGTATCCCTTTCCAGCTTTGCCGGCGACTCCATCTCCTCATCGACGACATTCCGTGCCAGATTTGGAACCTCTGCCGCGGGGCTGCTTCCCGCTTTCTTCAAACCTCGCCTCTTCGCCGTTAAGCGAGATTGCGCCGCACTTAGCTCCATCTGCCATTCGCTTGTTGCTACCGGATCATCACACCCGAAGACCCTTGCCAGCCAACGAATATTGGTGGTGCTGATACCCTTCTCATTTTCTTGAAACCAAAGCTGGACCGTTCGTAGATCGACCCCGGTCCGGTTGGAATCGATGTGTGAAATCGCCTCAGCGAGAAGTTCCGGCGTCCACGGGCCTGCGGGAAAGCCATCACTTCCCAACGGCCGGCCCGCTCCTGCCGCGGCCAATTGTTTGAAGAGTTCTTTGAAATCACTTCCGTCTTTCGGCGGAGGGAGAAATAACTTTCCATTCTTTGGCAATGGCTTACCGGCTCTGGTTTCGTTTCGTTTCGGTAGATTTCGTGCGTTTGTGCCCGATCAACGGGTATCGCAACTACACGCAACTGCATAGCGATTCTACTATCAGGAGCAAAATTTTGAAGTTTGGGATGTTGATTTCAGAACAAATGAGCAGCGAGTGAGAGGAGGAAGCCATTTTGCCGCTCGCTTGTAGGAACGCCGGAGATTCCTCACCGAAACGCGCTGATTTCCCATCCGATAACCGGGTAACGACGACAATCGCCACCGACTGGCCCCAAGAGGAAGCTGCGCGTCATTTCGAAGTCGTGTGATGGCGAAGCTGGCTTCAAGGTTTGGAATTTAGCCAATGAACAATCATGCAAAATATGCAGACAGGATCTTTAGGAGGATCGGTTCAACCGGCCTCGTCATTTTTGAGAGAGATGGCACCCTCCTGAGAAAGACTAGTCCCTCCGGGGATTACATGCTCGGAGATATCAACGAAGAATTCGTTGAAATGTTAAGGCATCTGCGACACCTCAATGCTCGTTTCGGCTTTATTTCGGACGAGCGTGGGATGGACGCGGGTGCCTATGGAAGATCAGAATTCGCAACCCTGACCGAATTGCTTGACGCATTACTGAGCATCAGATGTGCCATACCGGATTTCTGGGTGACATGGAGTGACGTCCCACATGCAAGCGGAACCGGCCTTCAGCGCCAAGCGGATCGGCAACAGGAGGCTGGCGCCGGAGCGATCTTCCAAGTTATGGAGCGGTATGGGATCGGCAGGAAGGAAACCGTTTTCATCGGCAGCTCGACCGCTGGTAGCCTCGCTGCCGACGATGCGGGTGTCTCGGTAATCGACTACTTCAACAACCGAAGCGAGGGAACCGCTCAGGGTGCGGCCCGAAAGCATGTCCCCAATTTGTCTCCGCCTGAAGCCACGGAGGTCCAGCGACTCCGCGCCAAGATCCAGGCGACGTTGGGCTGGTCCATCGCTGGAGAGCTTAACTGTGGCCAACAGTGCGGTTCGCAGGGTTAGCGGGTGCGGTCCCTGTCCTTCTCCTGAGGCGGGCGAAGCTTGATCGATTTTGGTATGTCGCGATCCCGCTGCTGGGGTTTCGGGCGCTCCCGATTCGAACGATCTGTTTCCGGCGCGTCATGCTCCGCATTAGACCGGGCGATGCGCGATGCGTCGAGAGAACGGTTGTTCGAACTCCTATTAACCACGCCCTGCTCCGCAATATGATCGCGACCGGCAGCCGACTTGGTGTCGAGGCTGTCCGAACTCCGCTTATCCCTGCCAGACTCCGTTCGGTCTCGATTCTTGTCAACGCGTGAGTCGAGCTGCAGCCCGACGACTTTGCCGATGATCTTCGTCGCCTGCTCGAAGATCAGCCGATCAGATGGATTGGCAATCTTCACGGCAACCGTGAGCGCGGTGTTCGCCAGCGTTTCCTTCGCCGCCTTTGCTTGCGCGGCACTAATGGGTGTGGATCGCAGCATGTGGTCCTCGCCTTTCTCTCGTGTGGGATCACGGCCTTCGCGGACCGCTGTTTTAAGCCGCCCATATTCGCGCCGAAGCCCGATGGACAGATCCTGGCTGATTTCTCGTGCGGTGCTCGGTGCACCGCGGTCCTTGGCAATACCATCCAGCATGCGAATGACGTGCCCGACCGAACGCCGGCTCTGGTCGAACCGCGTCCTGGCCTCCTCACGCTTCGGCGCCGTCGGCGTGTCGCGGAGCTTGGACATTACCTTTTCGACGACGTTCGACGGCGCCGTTGCTCCCATCCGGCGAAACATTTCCCACTCCCATCGTTTGACGGGCGGCGGGCCAGCACGTTCGAGGCGCTTCTGCCGATCGATCGGGATGCCGCGCTCCCGCGCCTTATCAGCAAAACGGACCCGCCATTCGGTGAAGTCGCGGATATTGGGGTTGAGCATCTTTCCGCTCGCGTTGCGCAGCGCAACGATGACATGCAGGTGCGGATGCTTTTCAAGATCATTGCGATTATGGACGGCATAGGCGTAGCGGTGGTCCTCAAACTGCTCCCTCAGGAAATCTCGGCCCGCCAGGATGAAGCGGTCGCGATCAACGTTGGCCGGCCCCGAGAGCAACAGGTGCATGAAGTCCCGCGGCTGGCGGGTCTGCATGAGAGCACCGACGACCTTGCCCTCGGCCGTCAATTCCTTGTGGTCTTTGGTCGTGACTTCGCGCCGTTCTCCGCCGCGCTCGTAACGGCCGCTCTTGCCAGGGCGGTCTCTAAGGTGTGTTTTCGTCGACAGCGTTACCTCCGCCCCTGCCCGTTGCATCGCATGTAGGGTGGCGGTCAGGCCTTTGGGCCCAGAGGAGAATTCAGCGGGATAGCGCGAAACCGGAGTAATACCGGCGCCGCGCAATACCTTGTCGAGTCGCTCATCGATCGCGCGGACATCATCGATTTCTGCAGGAATACGATTGGCGCTGCTTCGATCCGACCTGTCCTTCTTCTCGTGGGCAATTACCAGAGCAAATTGCAGACGGGTCTGCCCCTTCACACCCTCGCTGACGCTGAAGGCATAGGTTCGATCGCCGTCGCCCGGCTGACGGAACCCATCCTCCGCCAGCGAAGCGAGAGCGCGCCCTAAGTGCTCGCGGTTGGCTTTTTCAAGCTCGTAGGTCAGACGGAGAATATCCTGGCTGCCTTTTCGGTTGCCAAACTCCCGCTCCCAGGATCGGACGGCGGCATTGAGATCGGTGACCTCCCGGCCATCCTGGTCAAGGGCCTTCTCCTCCTTGCTTTGATAGGAGAGAACGTTGCGGGCCGAACTCGCGCCGGCACCATAAGACAAGACCTTGACGACCACCGCATTGTTGCCGGCCGCACGGCTAAACGCCGAGGCAGCGCCCGGATGCTTGGCGGAGGGTGAGGCAGATTTCGTAAAGGTCGGCCGCTTCGCTGATCGACCGCCGCCGCCCCCGCGCCGCCGCAACTCGTCTTCAATGATATCGAAATAATTCGGCAGCCGATGACCTTGCGATCTAGATGCGAAGCGACTTCTGGACAGGTCGTTCATCGTGGCTCCTAATTAGATCGGCGATAGTGGTGGAGGGCCGAATAAAGGCGGCATCGCGGATGGCATCGAGAGCGGTCATTACCTCGTTGAGCTTTTCCGTGATCGCCTCTGCTGCTGCGCCTCTCCGTCCCTGTTCGACAAGAAATTCCTCGTTGCGAAAGGCGAGCTCGCGCAGAAACTGGTGCATGTTTGCCAGTTGCCGGTCATGTTCTTCGAGCATCGCCGGAATGTGCATGATCTCTCTGGTGACGATGAGCTTCGCGATGATGTTGACGGAAACCCCAAGTCTCTGCGCGAGGGCTTCGACGTTGCTCAGGACGTGAGCGGGCAGGCGGAACATGATAGCCGGTTCACGCATCGGCTAAAGCCCCCTCGCCTTCAGAGCCTCGACAATCAGCCGATGCGTCGCGGAGGATAGCTGCTCGTGGCGCTCCAGTGAAACTCGGAAGATCTTTGTCAGCACGTCGTCATCGAGATACAGCGAGATCCGCTTCCGTTTCGTGGTGTCCCCTGCCGCTGAGGTTCCCTCGGCGGCCAATCGCTCACGTCGTCGATTTTTGTCCGGAGTGCGGACGTCCGGTGACCTGACGCCGGGCGCGACGTTCTCTCCCGACTCTTCGAGAGCCTCATCGGGCATGAGCGTTTCAAGGTCGATATTGGTCGGCATATAGGAGGTGGCGGTGTCCTCCACCTCCTTCGCCTGCTCCTCTCTCGACCGGGTAAGGGCTAGAATGTTGCCGGCCGGTGTTCTTTCCCCCGCCATCTCTCTAAGCCGCCTCCGCCTGCAGGAGGCAGATGAATTCGTTGTTGATCTTCTTCACGAGATCGATCGCATCGAGCACGCTCTCTGAGGCCCGGCGCTTGGCCGATGGCGTCAGCGACGAGTTGTTCTCAATGCTGGCGAGCTTGGAATAGAGCGAACCGAAGCCGGCTCCGACGTCGCTGAAATGATTGCTCTTGCGGATGACCGTCTCCACCATGGGAATCTTACCGCTGGTCAGGATTGCGTGAACTTCCGGAAGCGACCGATTGTGCTTGAGAGCGATCATGTCGACGTAGTTCCAGATCGCCGCATAAGGGATCGGTCCTTGGGGCCGTTTTTTGGATATCTCCTTCAAAATGGTCGCGACCTTGATCGCTGATGTCGCGGCGGTCGGTTCCGGGATAATCGGAATGAGGACTGCGTCGCACTCGTGATAGACCTCGATTGCGCGTTGGTGGACGTAGCCGCCAACGTCGTAGATGCGAATATCCGCCTCGGGCGCTTCAGCCAACCGGTCCCGAAACCGATCGACGGGAGCTACTCGCAGATGCAGCAACGTGCCATCGCTCGGAAGTAAGCCGCGCTTCATCGAGACATTGTACCAGCGTGTCGATGACTCCTGCTCATCGCAATCAATGAGCAGCGTTCTGTGTCCCTGTTGGGCGAACTCCGCTGCAAGGTTGACATTCAAGGTCGATTTTCCTGCACCACCTTTGAACGTTGAGATAGCAAGCGAAAGTGGTTTGACTGCCATGAAATTCCTCACCCTTTGCATCAAAAATCGCCGGCGCTGCGGACTGTGTTCAATCGCAGTGGCGGCCGACAAGGACGTTGTGGGATCCAGCGCGCTGCAACCGTGCCAGGAGCCTCCCCTTTCAGGCCCGAAGTCTGGCTCGTCGCTGTTCCTGCTGCCGCGCTGCGATCAAATCGTCATTCAGCTGTGTGATCTCACGCTCGCGCGCCGCATCCGCCACCGAATCCCTCGCCGGCCAAAATCGGAGGATGGGCAAGAAAAGTAGCGTGAAGAAAACGAGTGCGGCAGCTCTGAACCAGGAAGACTGGGCATACAGATCCGCTGCCCATCGCCATAGTGCCTGCGTCCATTCTGCGGGCAGAAAGGCATACGAAAACGCCAGGGCGATGCCATATGCAACGAAGGCCGCGACGAGAAGGCAGACGCCCGAGATGGCCAGAAAGTTCGCGATCAACATCAGAAACCATGCCGCCCGGAATGGAAAAACAACGACCCTAAGCGCCTTTCTTGCCGCCGACATCACTTTTCTCCATCTGTTCGTTTCCAGTGTCCGACAACACATACTGCAATCCTCGGACATTTTCCAGACTTGCACTGCAGTATAATTTCGTGCATTCTCAAAACAGTCAACAGGTGACGGATGCGAGCATGAACAATGGCGCATGGCGGTTCGACCGCCTCCTCTTTTGCACCCTTCTAGGCGCCCTGATTGCCCTGCCCTTTGCCGCGCGGGCCGACACGGCCTTTGAGTTTGTCAGCTACTATCAGAATGCCTATGCACAGGGCCGGGATCTGATCCCCGGACCACAAATGCCGCTCGACACCTCATCGATCGCGTCCCGACTTGATCTCCAAACCGTTAGTCCAAAAGCCGCGCTGAGCGGCAGTGCCTTTCTCGGCGCCGATGGTGCCGTCATCAAACTGGCTGGCGCCCAGGGCTGCCTCTCGACCGAACCAATGGAATTTGCCGGAATGCCGACGACCTGTGCCATGATCTCGCTTGCCGGCATGACTGCGACCCTCGATGAGGCAAAGGCAGGTGCCGGCGATGCATTCCCTTGCCACGTTTTCGCGCAAAATCCCGGCAGACCAGCCGTGCGTTTTGCTGAGTGTTTTTTCGTCGAGAATGGCGTGGTGCGATCGCTCTCCGAGGCGCTCATCCGCAAAGGCTTGGCATTCGCTGCCCGTGACCGCGCCGGTCGGCCTGTCTTTCCGGAATATCTGCAAGCCGAGGACGCCGCACGCGGTGAACAAGCCGGCATCTGGGGCAACGGCCAACTCACGCATCCCTATGGGGAACGCTACCCGGTCAATTCGTCAACCAATTGATGCGGATCGGGTTTCTCATGTTCATTTCCGCGATCACAGCTTCCGGCCTCTATGCTGCCACGACGATCATGCCGATGCTCCCCCACGGCAACGTCGCCCGCGAGCCGCATGTCTCGCCCCCGGTCATTCCTGTTCAGGCCTCGCAAGCCGACCTTCCCGCGGCCGTTGACGTCGGTGGCGATCAGCCTAAATTCGCTCCGTTCCCTACGGAGGCGCAATTCGAGACCGGCGACACCTGGATCTCCGGCGGGCGACGTTATCGCCTCTATGGTCTGCAGGCCTGTCTCCGGGGAACCAACGTCACCGTCTCTGCCGGCGTTGTCCGGGATTGCGGAGAGCTCGATCTGGTCATGGCGCAGGCGTTGATCCGAGACACGAGGCCCGTCTGCGCGACCATCAAAAATCTCGACCAGAACAACGCGGTCGTCGCATGCCAAACGACGACAGGCCGGCATCGGTACGACCTGGCAACCTATATGATTGCCCAAGGTTGGGGATTTGCCGCCGTCGACAGCGCGGGGCGACTGATTGTTCCAGGTTACCGGGTTGCGGAGGAATCTGCACGTTCGGCGCGCGCCGGACTCTGGGCCTATTCGGACCTACCGCATCCGGTTTCCGTTCTCCAACAACAGGCGGGGGCACAACAATGAGAGTTGCCGCTGCCTCGATCCTATGGCTCGTAATGGTCCCGACGGCGTTGCTTGCGCAAAGCCGCCCGTCCGATGTGCCGCGTCAGATCTACGGCAAGGTTCAGGTCGTTGATGCGACCACGTTCGAATTCGTCAAGAGCCGACAGATCGTCCGCCTGGCTGGGTATGAAGCCCCTCGCCTTGAGCAGACCGCAACGAGCGATGGCGTGGAGTGGCCCGCCGGTCAGGTTTCGCGTGCCTGGATGATCCTCCGGACACTTGGGCAGAACGTCAACTGCGCGCCAATTGGCCGCGACACCAACAAGATCCTGATCGCTCATTGCTTTGTCGGCGAAACAAATCTGGCAGCAACGGCAATTGCGGAGGGTATCGGTTACGCATTCAACTACCGCAACGAGCCACAAGTCCCTGCATATTTCGATATTGATCGGAAAGCCAGGGGGCTGGGCTTTGGAGTCTGGTCGTCACCGGACCTGCTTCCCCCTTGGCTTTACACCGCATCGACTGTGGCCGCAGAGAAGTCGGACGGCCAATCACCAGAAGCCGAGACGGGCCTGCCCCTGCCTTTGCCTGTTACCCAAGCGGCTCGGTAAACTCAAAAACGTGTAAGGAGATTGAATGAACCGCATCTATTGCTCCGTCGTTGCCGCGGCAATCCTGCTCGTCCTCGCTCCGGTCGCGAGCGGCGCGCAAGATAGCGCCACTCCTAATCTGACCGATCAGCGTGATCCGGACTTTTGCGGCGCGGGCGGCGCCGGCTGCGATCCGACGGACGTGCAGCAATGGAAAGCAATTGGCAACAGGCTTGCCGACCTGTCATCGGCAGACCTTAGCCAATACGCTTACGCCTGCGCCAAGCATGCGGACTGGAAGAAGGTCTGCGAGACCGATCCGGTTGCTGTCCTCAAGCGACTGGGCATCGAGGGGTATTGAGGTTCCCGATGGCCAAGCGTCCCGATACCAGGGTGATTGCTGCCGCCATCGCCCTCCTTGCTGGAACAGCGGGAGGATATGCGATCGGTGAGCTGGCGCGAACCGGTCATATCGCAGACCTGGAAAAAGAGATCGTCCGACTGAAGGAGTCGGCCCAGCAACCGTTGCCCGTGGACGCTCCGAGTGACGAAGAGGCAAGTGCTGCAATCGCGAAGTCAGGCCGTTCAATCAGGATCTCGGAGTGCAAGCCGCGCGAGGCAATACCTGGCGTCACCTGTACCGGCATCATCACAACAACGTCAGGCACCTTTGCCGGCTCGGCGCAACCGGGCGTGCTTTCCTTTGCGAGGATCGACGGTGCCTGGGCGCAAATCCAGTAGTCGATAACGGAGGCGAATTATGAGACCGTTGGTGATTCTCGTCGCAACATTGATAGGTACAGCCCTTGGAACCCCGCTCGGCGGCGCAAAAGCCGAGGACGCCTCGTGGGGATGCCAGGTTCTGTTGTGTGCGGCATCAAAAAATCCGTCATGGCACGGCGTTGCCTATTGCGTTCCACCTATGACAAGGCTCATTGCCGCGATGAAGGACCCGGGATTTTCCTGGCCGATTTGCCATGAGGCTAAGGCCGGCAAGCCGGGGCGGGAAAACTACGAGGATTGCCCGGCCGGAACGACGGTCGGCTATAGCTCGCAAGGCGACGGTGGCTGGCGCGGCGAGCCCGACCAGTGCATCAAAACAGTCGATGTCTGCCGATCACCGATGGAGCGCAATGCCCACACGAGACAGTCAGGTATGACGAGTTTCGGCAACGGCCATGATGGCTGCATCCAGCAAGTTGCCACCCCGCGACCGCGGCGCGCTGATCCCTATTTCTTTGATATCCCGAATGACCAAGGCATGAAGGAAAGGTTCTGGTTTAACCTCGATCACTAGTCCGGGCCGATCCCACGCTATGAAGGAGAAAATCAGGTCGCGGTCTCGGGAGCTTTTTTCTTCCCACGGCGGGCTTTCAACGCTTCTATCAGAGAGAGATCGTCTTCGGTGACTCTGAGCAAATCCTCGATAATGACATTCCACTCCCGCTGCATCTTGTCGAGCGTCGACAGCTTGACGTCACGCATGCAGCGGGTCACTTGCGACATATAGGCCTCTGATACGCCGAGTTGTTCGGCCAGATCCTTGTTCGTTAGGCCGCGCTCGGCCTTCAATCGGCGCAGGCCGATTGCCAGCCTTTCTTGAAACGATAGTGCCTTCAACATCGAGACGCCCACTGCGTTGCCGGACTGATCGTCTTTCACACGCGACATGAAACGCCTTCCCTGGCGGAAGATGTGCTCGATACGGGACCAGCAAACGTATTATCCCGCCGACAGAGGGTACTGCCACAGCTGCTGGCCGGGGATTTGTTCGGGATTCTACTGCTCATCCAATGCCTGACGCCGGCTAGAGACCATGATGACCAAGCGTAAACCCTTTGTTGCCTATCTCTTGCATCCAAGCATTCACAACTTTGTTACACGTCTTACACCGCGACGATCACGCCCTGCAAGAGGATGGCAGAGCCTCCTCGGGTCACTGAGCCCCGTAGTTGGGGCACCGTCTTCAATTGGCATGAATCCTCATGGATAGGTCCCTCCATAGATCCGAACCCCTTGCCGTAGCTTGCCCGCCACTTATACTGCAGTTATATTTTTCGAGACTGAGTTCGAAGGAGGCACTCGATGACGTCGCTTAAAAAGCGTGGCTACCGATTTGACTTGCAGCGGCTATGTTTGGCGACCCTGGTTTTCGGATTTGTTTTCCTCCTCGCCCGCATCGTAATCCGAGACAGTCTCACGGTGGGCTACGCGATGATGATCCCGATCTATGCCTTCCTTTCGGCTGTGCTCGAAGGTTCGCGCATCGACAAAGGCAGGGCTTGGAACATCCGAGCTTGGGGAGAGACGATCATCGCCGCAAGCGCCGCCGCCGGTGTGGGATACCTCGGCTATCGGCTCTGGCTCCTCGGCTATTGAAGGTCTGGCATGCGGATCGTCGTTCGCAACAGTCCAGCGCATCCACTTGCCGACCTGTCCGACCGAGAGGCAACCGCGTTGCGTGCCTGGTATGGCAACGCTGCATCCAAGGAAGATGAGGCTATTGCGCTTTCGGTCATCAAACGCGCCAAAGTGATGGACGGCTGGATTGAATGCGATTGCCTCGCCGCTGGCTTGCAGCCATTGCTCGCACCGATCCAACAGGAGCGTACATTTACGCTGCGACGACTGACCTCGAAGGAGGCGGACCCCCAACAAAATGAAGAGCGTCCAAACCATGCGCAGACATGCCCGTTCCATGTGGACAAGGACGCTGCTCCGCCTCTGTTCGACCGTCGCTATCAGATTCGCCCGCTGCCAAAATCCGAGCGCAGCTATATCGACGCCCTTCCGGCCATTCCCAACCGTCTTGCTGATATCTCGGAGGATGATCCCACCCGATCGAGGGAACGAAACGACCGTCCTTCCAGACTTGCGAGCATCCTGTGGCGGATGCTGGACAAGGCAGGCACGAATGTTATCCCTGCGCTGCAGGACAATCCCGAACTTGCACTAGGAGGTCAGCTCTCAGGGATACGTTCCGCCGCGCGGGAGCTCAGGGTGCTGCGGACCTGGACGCTCAACGCGCTGATGTCGACATGGGCCGCGGATTACTGGGATCCAGATAGTCGTTGGCAGCGATTGCTCTGGACCTCTCGTCCCGACTGGCCGGAGAGCCTTCGGCGAACCGGCTTTATGTTGCTGTTTGTCAAAACCGTGTCGGCCCAGGCGATCATGCCGGCATCGTCCTTGAGAAAGATCGATGTGCTCGGTAAAGTCCGCCAGCCATTGCGTGGCGATCCCACACTTAGAGGTCCGTTCCTGACCTTGCTGAACGTCGATTTTCAGGACGATGACGAGGGACCCGTGCGGGCGATCCAGGCCTATGCGCAGCCGGTTTATAACGGCGACACGCTCTTTCCGGTGGAATCGGGATTCGAAAGAGATGTTTCGCATCTGTTGTTCTGGCTGCAGCAAGGTCTTTTCGACGCGGTACCGGACCTTCGCATCAAGATCACCAAGCCGCTGTTCGCATCAGAGACTCCCGCCGGTCTGTGCAGGCCGGACTTCATGTTAGAGGCAACATATGGAGGATCCATCTCGGTGACCCTCATTATCGAAGCCTTTGGGATGGAGACCGACGAATATCGAGAGGCGAAGGAAAGGACTTTGCCGCGCATGAAGCATCTCGGGCCGATCTTTGGGATTTCTCCCAAGGATCTCACTGAGGCGAAGGCCGCAGACACCGCCAGGCGGCTACAAGACTGGGTGATCGATCAGGTTCGTCGGCCTGGATACGACACTTCCCCGACATCCGATGACGACATCCTGACCTGAAGATCAATTTATGATCGCCGTTTTCCTCAGCGTTTGATTGGCCTTCACCGGACAGCGCTCAGCTCGACTCTCGCGGCATCGAGGAGCGCCTGTTGGATGATCACCAGTACCTCGGGTGGGCAAGTTCCGAATATGCGCGAGACGAGGTCGTCAGCCAGCTCTGTGATCGTGGGCGTCAGCCTCGCCGGCGCCGACTTGTCGATCGCATCCTCACCATCGCCCTCCAGGTCAACTTCGGCTCCGATCGTTTGCCTTTCCATCTCGCGCTCCTTCACCATCAGCCAAAAGCCGGCGTCAGCCTTGGCGGCAGCGACAATTCGTTCGAGATGACCATTATTTGAAATATCGCCGTGTAAGAAATGTCGGATCTCACCCATGTATCGTTTTCCCTGGCGGATGGGGACGCAGTGTTGCGTCGTTGCGGGCGACGTCGCATCTACTCAGCATGCGCCTCGGTCTCAGATTGCTCCCGATCCTCGCCCAGCGGATCCCGCACCAAGCTAGCGAACTGGCGCAGGTAGGCTCTCGAGCTGTCCTCCGTGAGCCGATCCGACAGGCTCTCTATCAAGAGCTCGACATCCGCGTTCAGCTCGACCGGCTCAAGCGCGTTCTCTTCGGCCTGCTGGAAGATCACCTCGTTCAATGCGGTAAGATCTGCCCCGAATACGTCTCTGACCTCCTGCCGCCGAAGAACAGTTGCAGCAGGCCGAGGGCCGCTTTGATCCGACGGACCATTGGCCTGTTTGGCTCGAACGCTCCGATGTGCCGGTGAGCCCGAATAGACATTGCGGCTGAGCTTCTCCTCGTCGATATCGAGACCGATGTCACTCTCGCGAGCGGCTCCAGGCGTTTTGGGTATGCCGCGCTTTCGTTGCCCGCTCGCCGAATCCCCCTTTTGCTTGTCTCCCGACTGCTTCTTCTTTTCCGCCTGTACCTCCTCCTCCGCCACACCGGCCTCGCGCGTCTCGTCGAGATCCAGGCGATGACGCAGCTCGTCGAGCGAGGAAATGTAGACGTGGCGGACACCATCCTTGACGACGAAGCGCACGGCGTCGTTGTCAGTGCCTGTCGAGGCCGGGGCCGCCGCAGCGGACTTGCTGTCGTCGATCGTCCATTCAACCGGCTCAATGCAAGGCCTTTTCGCCGGCTTGAACTTCCGCACTTTCGAAAACATCCGCTCGCCGCCGGAATCGAGCTTCATGATGCGCATCAGCGGCATACCGGTGACCTGCAGGATCGCCTCTTCCGGCTTCATCATCATCAGCGTGTTGACGGGAAGAAGATCGACCGAGACCGGCACCTTCGAGATCGATCGCTGTCTTCGGCCGTGGCGATGCGAATAAGACGATTGTTCGACCCACTCCGTCGTTTTGCCAGCAGCCATCGAGACAGCGGTCGCATCTTCCTGGTTCTGGAAATTCATGAACAGCTTGATCGTCGAAGCGCCCATCAGGATCTTTTGGCCGGAGCGCTGGTACAGCCGCTCCAATTGGGCGCCGTCCTGGAGGATGAAGACGAACCGCACGCCATTCTTGCGGATCAGCGGGGCGAGCGTCAGCACCGTATCGATCCGGCCGCCATTGCCGAATTCGTCGAGCATCATCAGCACTTCATGCTCACGGTTGCGCAACGGTCCCATCTGCACGAGCTTGTCGGCCATCTGCTGGATGAACATCGAGATCAGCCGCTCATAGATCTGCATGGCGTTCCAGTCGGCCTGGATGTAGATCACCATCTTCCGCTTTCTGATGGTGCCGATCGGGATCGTGGTGATCGAGGTCAGCGCTTCCACCAGCGGGTTCTGCAGGAAATTGAGCTTGGCGACGATCTCCGCGGCGATCCCCTCCCCGAGCTTTTCATGGCGCCCGGCGAATTTGGTGAGCTGCATCCGGGTCTGGTCGGAGAGAACCGGCTCATAGTTTTCCAATAGCTGGATGATCGCCTTGCGCTCGTCCGACATCGAATTGAGAATGCGATAGAGCTCGCTGAGCGACTTGCGGGTGTCGGGGCATTCGAGCACGAAGCCGAGCATGGCCGTCAACAGGATCCTGGCGCTTTCCTCCCAGAAGTCGGAGGAATCCGATCGCAGACGTTCCGGCAGAAGCATTTGCGTAAGCTTCTGCAGGTCGGTGATCCGCTGGGTCGGCTCGTCACTGATCAGGTCGAGGGGATTGTAGCCGTCGGTGAACTTCGAGCCCGGAGCGAGCAGGAAGACCTCGTACCCCTTGTCCTTGAGATAACCGGAGGTCTCCTCGAAGAGCTCGCCGCTCATGTCGAGGACGACCTGCGATCCCTGAAAACTCATCATCGTCGGGATGACGAAGCCGCGCGATTTGCCCTGTCCCGGCGAACCGATGACCATGACGTGCTGATCGCCGTCGTTGCGCAGCAGCAATCCCTGCTTCAGTCCGAGAACGATGCCGTGCTTGTCGCGCAGCCGAAAATCGGCTGCGTCCTTCAAGGTGGCGAGGCGTGCCTTTCCCATGATCATCCGCTGGCGTTTCTGAATTGCCGCGCCGATCGGAAATCCGACGATGGCACCGGCGGCAGCGAGACCGGCGAGCGCGGCGAGCACCGTGTGCCGGGAGGGTTTTTGATAGGCGCCGGCTGCATCGATTGCGCCGAAAGGAGCCTGATACATCGCGGCCAGATGATTGCCGTAGTAGCTGGCAATCTCGGCATGCTCACCGGCCTTTGTGGCAACGAGATAAAAGGCCACGCCGTAGACGATGACGCCGGCATAGGCGGCGGCGAAGATGAGAGCCGTATGGGCGATCAGACTGAACATCGACCGGACATGCAGCAGGTAGAGGATCTTGCGCGACAACGCCCTGCCGCCTTTCAGCATCCAGAGGCAAGCCAAGAAAAACAGGAACGGCAAGGCAACCACGAAGGCCAGCAGCGAAAGTCCGACCGTGTTGCGGACATGGATGATAGACCAGGTATAGCGCACGGCGTCGATCCAGCGCGCTTGTGCGACATAGTCGAAGTAGGACGAAGATCCGAACGAGGTGATGTAGGCGTCGTAGATCAGCGTGAAGAAGGCGAGCCACAGGAGAACGATTCCGAGCAGTGCGATCGGCAAGGTGAACAACGATGCCCGCTGCAGGCCCGTCCATTTCGGGCGGTCAGTCTCGGTGTGCGTGGATACGCTTGCCATTTTCGTCCACCTCGTCGGCAAAGTAGATCTCGCTGACGCCGCGGCCGCCGGCGGCATCACTCTTCTTCAACTGGACCACGATCGGGATGATCGAGCGGATGTATCGAATGATGTCGTCGCGCTCCATGCGCACATTGCTGTTGAGTACCAGCGTCGACAGCCGGTTGAAGGCGTGGTGCGGCGAGTTTGCATGGATCGTCGACATTGAACCGGGATGCCCGGTATTGATCGCATTCAGGAAGTCGAAGGCCTCGTCGCCGCGCAGCTCGCCCATGAAGATCCGATCCGGTCTGAGACGGAGCGCCGTGGCCAGCAGATCGCCCATCGTCACCCTTGCCTCGCCCTGGCCACCCTTCGAGACCAGCAGCGAGACGACGTTTTCCTGTAGCGGCTCCAGCTCAGCCGTGTCCTGCATGAGGATGAACCGCTCATGGTTCGGAATGGCGGTGAGCATCGTATTCAGAAACGTCGTCTTGCCGGTGGAGGTGCCGCCCGAAATCAGCATGCTGCGGTGATTGATTGCCGCGAGCTCCAGGAAGGCGCGAACCTTGCCGGCCCGCAGCAGCCGCGACAGCTCGATATCGACGTCGTCGATATAGTCGTCTCCCGTCACCTTGGTGAAGCGGAACGCGCCAGCCTTCTCATAGTCGTTCAAATCGAACCGGCGGATGAATTGCTTGCGGATGGAGAAGGCGTGGCCCGTCGCGGAAGTCGGGTTCAGCACGAACTGCACGCGCTCGCCATTGACGAGCGTCGCCGATAGGAGCGGATGTTCAGCGTTGACCGTCTGCTTGGTGAACGAGGCGGCGCGCGATGCCATATGGCGGATTGATTCCTGGTCGAGGCCGTCGACTTGCTGCCTCATCATGCTGAGCTGGCCGATACGCTCGAGCCAGATCTCATTGCTGCGCTGGCAGGAAATCTCAACCACGCCGGGATCGTCGAGAAACGGTCGGATCGGCTCGATGGCCTCAGACAGAAAATGCTGCTCAGCAGAAATCGACGGGCGCGCGTTCATTTGCCAAGCTTCCTTCTGCGCAGTCTCTCAAACTCTTCGCGGACCGGATCCGGATAAAGCCCGGCGAAGTCGAGGTCGCGTGTGACGAAGACATTGATGTCGGATCCCTGAGGAATGTGGATCGTCGGCCGGATGTTGCGGCTGTCCTGGAAAGCTTCTGACGCCAGCTGCTGGATGCCGGACGCAATCGTCTCGGCAGCAATTTCGCGGGCACGATCCTGTGACGTGCTTCCATTATCCTGAGGAATGCTGGTCACCGTTCCATCCGTGTTGACGATCGTGATATTGCGGTCCTGCTTCTGGCCGAGCTGGGCGATGTACTGAGTGGCGCCACCAATCAACGTCATCATCGCCGGCGGCCCGAACCGTTCCCAATACTTGCGGTCGACGACACCCGTCATGCCCGAGCGCCCAAGCCGATCGGTGCCATAGGAGCCGAGCTGCACCGAAACGCCGTCTCCGCGGATCATCCGTGTCCAGACAATCAGGATCCGCTCCTGCCCCCGCTCGACCCCGGATTTATAATCGCCGATTAGGGACGAGCCTGCCGGTATGAGGATGCGCCGGCCGTCGAACGAATAGACGTCTTCCCGTACAATCCCCTTCACCATGCCGGCGAGGTCTGAATTGATCGCCGTCTCCAGCGTGCCGCGGATCATCGTGCCCTGCGGGATCCAGGCGTCCGTGCGGCGGTTCTCGGTTGCGACTGAAACGTCCACACCCTGCCCGCCCATCGCCTTCAGGAAAGCACGATCATTGTCGACCGCGCCGCCGCCGTTTGACGCTGCTGCCGTTTGCGCCCCGGACGAATCACTGGCGCCGAACAGTCCCGCACCCGTGACGTCGGTCGAGGCCCGTGCCGCGCCGTTCCTCTGATCCGATTGATCGAAGACCATGGAGGAAGAGCGAACACGCTCCAGCAGCTTGGCTTGCCGTGCGAGCTCGATGCAGCGGGGATTGTCCGGGTTCTTGCCTCTGGTGCAGTCGACCTCGGCCGGTGGCAAAACGGGAGCAGCCGCCGGAACGACGGGCGCTGGCGGCGGCGGAGGGGGTGGCGGCGGCGCTTCCGGAACGACGACCGTCGGCAAAGGAGGCGGGGCCGGCGTTCTGAACCCTTCGTTCCTGGGTGTCTGGACCGGACGGAACTCCTCGCGCGGCGTCGTGTCGATCGCCGGCTGCTGCTCGCCGCCGGCAAGCAGAAAATAAAGGACGACGCCGACGCCGGCGATGGCCGCGATAACCGCGATCGGCCGCATGAGACCAACGCTGCTCCTCCGGACCGGACCGCCAATGGCGCTGTCGGTGTCGAGCGAATGATAATTTGGATCCGACATGGCGCGCTTTCCTAGTGTTGAGCTTGTTGCGGGGGACCGCCGGCACCGATCCGCTTCGGCGCAACCGCACCTTCGATCGGCGCCGGAATATCGGCGGGAACAGTTCGCAGATTGAACAGGCAGGTCTCGTCCTCGGTGCCATAGCGCAGCGACCACTGCCGCGAGACGGTATCGATGACGATGTAATCGGCCTCGCGGCGGTAGTTCACGAGGCTCTCGCGGCGTTTCCGGTCGACGATGAAGATCGCCGGAATGTCGCCGGTGAATTTCATGAAGGTCTTCAATCCGTCGTCAAACACCCAGAGCGGCTTTGCCGCATCGCTTCCCTTGAAGCCATAGTCGTAGTTGACCTTGTCGCGACGGATGTTCTTGAGGTTCGGATTGCGCGCAGCATCCTGCGCCTGTTTCCAAAGCTCGGCAGTCCCCTTCAGCCCGGCATCTTCGGGATAGGTGAACTGCAGCTTGAAGGTCTGGTTCTGGATCGCCTTGCTGTCGTTGACCCGCAGATCAAAGGAGTAGGTCCGCCTGGTGGTCACAACGGAGAGATTGGTCGAAGCGTCCTTTTCCATTGGCTTCAAGGTCAGGGAACGCCGGTCGGCCGAGGTGAGGATCTGCCAGGAGACAGTGTCGCCGGCAACGACCTGGGTGATCTCTTCGTCCGTGCCGAAGAGGATCGTCGTCACCATCCCGTAGGTGCCGGTCACCAGGAAAACCTGTTCAGCCGAATAGGGTAGCGAGCGCACCCGAGGATCGAGCCTTCCCGGACGTGCAACCAGTTCGGCATGACCGACCGTGGTTCCCAGCAGCAGTAAGAATGAGAGCGCCGCCATCCATTTCATCATTGGGCGGGCCCCGACGGCATGGTTTCCGGAACCCTCGCGTATTCGGTGATGACAAAGCCCAGCGGATTGTACAGACGAACCCGGTTGCTGGCGGGAAGATTGATCTGCCGGTAGCGCACCGTGGCAGACCAACGATTGACGACGTCGCCACCGCGCTGGCGCTCCCGCGTCTCAAATCGGACCGCCATGGTCGAGGCATTGAGAGGATTGACCGAGAGGATTTCCGGCTGGATGTCGCCGGTGGCACCAAGCGTCTTCACGGGCCCTCGTGGATTGCTTGGGTTCATCCACGCCTCATACTCCTTGAAGGCGTCCGAGTTCGGTTCCGACCAGAGCGCGATCATGTCGAAGTTATCCGAGAGATAGCGGGGGTCGTAGGTCTCGCGGCGGATGACGTAGTTGCCGACGAAGGAGGCGCGAACGGCCTGGATTTCCGAGACGCTCGACCGATCCTTGTCGAGCGTCGTCACCGTCTCCATGTAGCCGGTGTTCTTGTCCACGATCAGGGGTACGACCTCGGTGCGGACAAGCGGGAAGAGTTGTGCCACCGAAAATGAGAGTATCCCGGCGATAGCCCAGCCGGCCACCGCGAACACAAGCAGGATCAGACCGATCAAGGTCCGAAGCGAGCGGTTCTTTTCGCCCCAGGACAAGTGCCGGTCATAGATTTCCTGCGGCCCGGGGACATGATCGGTCGGCGCAGGTGTTGTCTGTCTTCTGAACAATGCCAAGTGTTGCCCTCGAATAACGGTGTCTCGTTCACTCGCTGTTGCGGCGGCGATTGGTCAGCATCCGGCCAAGCGCGCCGACACCTGCCACACTACCGCGGCCGGCAAGTGCTGCCGCCGTCACGGCGCCTCTCGGTCCAGCCAGCATGCCAAGCGCGACGGCTCCCGCCTGCCCGGCCCTCGAATTGCTGGATGCGAGTGTTCTGCGCGCGGCGCTGTAACCGGTATCGACACCGCCTCCACCCGGCACGCCCGAAATTGCCGTCCCGTAGGAGAAGGTTCTGGCGAAATCCGGCACCTGAAAAATGAAATAGGAGATCAGCGCCAGGTAAAGCACCATGGCGAGCACGATCGCCAGCGCATTTTCCTTGGTCGCCATGTCACCGTTGATGGTGTCCATCATGCCGATTAGAAAACCGAAGGACAGGCCGGCCATGATGTAGGTGAAGAGCAGCATGAACATGCCGTAGGCGACGCCCCTCACCCACGCGTCGAAGACAAATCGCGTGGTGCCGAAGAAGTAGCAGAGGATCGCGATCGGCCCGATCGCCAGCATGACGGCGGTGATCATCTTGGCAAACAGCGTGACGCCGGTGAGGATGAGCAGCATCGGCAGCAGACCGAACACCAGCACAATGAACACGACCACGGCGCCAGTAACATTCGGCAGCCATCCCGACTCGTAAGAATTGAAAAGCTGCATGGCGAAGTCGTAGACCTTGCGTGCCATGCTGGCGACCTGCTGGGCCAGATCGGAACCGGCCGACTGGCCGCCCATTGCCGAGGAAATAGCCGAACCGAGATCCTGTGGCGTCGACAGCACGAACTGGCCGATATTGTCGTAGAAGGTAGCCCAGGACATGACCAAGGCGTAAGCCAGCGCGATCTTGAAACCTGTCACCGCCATATCCTGGAGGGAGACAGCAGACAGTCCGAGTGCGCCCCAGAGGAAGTAGAGGATCAGGAAGATCGCCAGGATGGCTGAGACAAGATTGCTGTGTTGAGCAAACAGGCCCCAGGCCCGTTCAAGGGAGGCTTCGTTGATCTTGTCGAAATATCTGAGCGCATCGCCATAGAAATTGATCGCGTAGCTGACTGGATCCATGTCGCATCCTAATTGACAGGCCGCATCGGGCCGCAATCATCCGTGACGGCTCTCGCCAGCGCCTGTTCCGGCCGCGCTGGTTGCGGCGCTCTATCGTAGCCGAGCGCCGGCACCGGGTTTTCGTCGGCCGAGCATTTCGCCAGTTGTTCGTATTTGCCGCCGCAGCCAGTGAGGGCCGCGCAACAAAATGCCAGGATGAGGGTCAGCCTCACTGCTCCTGCTCCTGGAACGCCTTCAACTGATCTCGAACCGAGGCCCCCTGCTGCTCCCCGCCCCCATCACGCATCACGCTGTCGGGAAGGGGTGCGAAGGTCTTGAGGTTCTGCGACGAGGTGGCGAGCGCCGCCTTGTACTGCTGGTTTAAAAGCATGACCTGGTTGTTGAGGGAACCAACGGCCTCATTGGCGGTCTGATTGCCCTGCAGCACCATCTGGGTGTTTTGTTCGAGCGCACCCTTCAGATCCTGAGCCGTGCCGATCTTCTCGGTTGCCTGCATGAACGAGTTCTGCCGATCCTTGGTGGCGCTGTTCATCGCATCCGTCAGCGCCGTCATCGTCGTCAAGGCATTGACCCCTTGCGAATAGGCCTGGTTGGCGCCGGAGAGCTCTCCACCCTTGACGGTATCGACCACCATCTTCACCAGGTTGAGGCCGTTGATAAGTTTGGCGGCCGTATTCTGAAACTCACCGCTGATGCCGCCGAACACGGCTTGGTTTCCCGACAGGATCCTCCCGAAATCCGGCGCTTGCCCCATGCTGAAGCCATTGCCGGTCGCAAGCTTGGCAAACTGGCTGGCATCTTGACTGCGATCGCCGGTGATCGCCTGCAAGGTCTTCGTCGTGTTGTCCTTGACGACCGAGGTGTCCTGCTGGATCTCAGACGACAGTTTCTTGATGTCCTCACTAAGCGAGATGTTTTCCGAATCCTTGACCGGGACCTGCGCGTAAGCATGCGAGACGGCAACGATGCCAAGGGCTGCCGAGATGACAAATGTCTTCATGTGCCTAACCTCTCTTGTCCATTCAGTTTGCTGTCGGTCTGGCATCGACGACCGTCACCAGGCCCAATACGGGATCCTGCATCGCCGAAAAGGTCGCGATGGTGCCATTGGCGCGTGCCTGTTCCTGCAGGTCATCGAGCCAGCGCTGGATCTGCTCGGTCGTGGCACTCGACGGCACGGCAAAGCAGCGGGTGCTGCCGGTGTCGACGATCGTCGAAGGGCATTGGATTTGCGCCATGACGAGCGAGCCCTCGAAATCTTTGGAATTGCCGCCACCGGAGCCGCGCAAGTTCGCCGATGACGATTGCAGCCCGGCCTGCAGGCGCTGCAGATATTGCTGGTTCGCTTCAATCGATTTCCCAAGCAGATCATTCCAGACCGATCCGCGCTCGACCTGCGCCTGCGTGTTGCGATCGACAGCCTTTTTCAGCTGCTCACCGCAACCGTTCCCGTAGCTCGCGCTTTCGGGCTCGGTGTTGTCGCCAGCTGGTGGGGTTCGGTCGCCATTCTGCGCCTTGTTGCGGCCGTAGTAGGCGGAGACCTTTTTGACATAATCCTGGGTTTCAGGAATGTTCGGGATCTGACCATTCTGCAGCGACTGGCGATATGGCCCGGCATTGTAGCCGGCGGAGATCAGGTCGTAGCGACTGCCGAACATTCCCTGGAGTTGCTTGATGTATTTGACGCCCCCGCGGATATTATCGCGCGTATCGTAGGGATTGACGCCCAGCTGAGCTGCGGTTCCTGGCATCAGCTGCATGACACCGGTGGCGCCGACCGCCGAGCGCGCGGACTGTCGGAAACGCGATTCCTGTTCGGCGATGGCGAGCGCGAAATTCGGATCGACGCCCTGGCGGATCGCCTCGTCCTCGACCATGCGGGCGACTTCCTGCTGACTCGGCGTCCGCTGCGATGATGCCGCCGGTGCGGTATCGCCACTCATGCCATCTGCCGAGCAATCGGCGGGTGCGCCTGAGCCTTGGCCGGGCGCCACGCTGTCCGTCGTTCCGCCCGAGGCGCCTTTCAGTTTCCGGGTATCTGCCTGATAGCCCTGGTACCAGTTCAAGGTCGCCTGCTGGATCTTCTGGCGGGCATTGTCGATGACCGGAACCTGGGCGCGGGTGGCGGCGGGGGCTACCACTGTCGCCAGCGCCAGCACGGCGGCCGTCGCCAGCTCAGGAAGTCTTGCGTTGGTCATCGGACGCTTCTCCCTCCCAGTCGCAAAATCTCGACAGCCAGTTCTTCGGATCGTCTCCGTATTCGTCGAGCAGCATCTCGACCTCGCGAACGGTCTCCTCCCGGCCGGACAAGACCTTGATGAATTCCGGCATGTGGGACATGTCGACACGCGCGATCACGCTGCTCTTCGCCTGCTTGATCAGCATGAAACGCGAGCTCGGGTCGCCGTTCTTGACCCATTCGAATTCGGCCCTCGAGAGTCCGAAATTATCCATGTAGGAGTGCTCGTCGGCCTTCGGATTGGCAAAGAAGATATTGGTCGACGTTTGCTCGATGATCGTGCGGCTGACGCTGGACTGCACGACGTCGTCGGCCGACTGCGTGCCAAATATCACCAGACCGTTCCGTTTCCGGATGGTCTTGAAGTAGTCCTTCATGGTGCGCTTGAACTCGTCGTCGTCGAGCAGCTTCCAGGCTTCGTCCATCAGGTTGATGATCGGCGCCTTCCCGTCATAAACCTCGTCCAACCGATGGAACATGTAGAGGAGGGCCGCGGTACGCACCGTCGGATCGTCGAGGATCGATGTCATGTCGAAGCCGATCATCGGCCTCGAAATATCCAAATTGTCATCGGCATTGTCGAAGAGCCAGGCATAGGGGCCGCGATCGATCCATTTGTCGAGTCGTGCGATCAGACTGCCTTCGGTCCTCTCGCTTCCAGCGAGCAGCGCCCGCAGCGAGGATAGACGACGATACGACTTGTCCTTCGTCTTAAGGACGGATTTGATCGCGCTACGGATGATCGCTTCTTCCTGTGGCGTCAGGCTCTCGCCTTCCTTCGATGGCTTCAGCATGAAGCTCAAAAGCCGGTACAGGAAAACGCGGTTCTCCTCGGTGTCGTCGAGAAGCAAGGGATTCCAGCCCGCCGGTTCGCCGGGTTCGAGTGTCATGTATCGCCCGCCTGCCGCACGAACCATGATGTCGAGACCACGATCCTTGTCGAAGACGATCGTCTTCAGTCGCGGGCTGACGCGGTAGGCCTGCAGAATCAAGAAAGCCATGATAACGGTCTTGCCTGAACCCGTCGGTCCGAACACCGTCGTGTGCCCGACGTCTCCCTGGTGGAAGTTGAAAAAGAACGGCGTGCCGGAGGTCGTCTCAAAAATGGTGATCGCCGGTCCCCAGTGGTTTCCGTCCGGCTTGCCATAGGGATAGGCGTGAAAACTACTCAAGCCCGCGCAATTGAGCGTCGAGATGAGCGCGCGCCGCGCAATATAGGCCTGGTTGCCAGGCAGTTGCGCCCAGTAAGCCGGCTCGGCGTTCAGATCTTCGCGAACATAGGAGGCGCCAAGCGCCCCAAGCTCGTTTCCGATCAGCGCCACCGCATCGTCGAGTTGAGCCGTCGTCCTTGCGACCGGCATGATGGTGAGGTGATGCTCGGTGAAGGCAACGCGTTTGCGCGCAAGCTCGTCGCGGGCGATGTCGAGATTGGCCTGCACGCTGGAGCCGCCCTCGTCGGCCTTCGACATCTGCCGATCGAGCCTTTCGATGCGGCTGCGCGCAGCCATGTCGTCGATGAACGACATCGACTGGGTCAGCACCATCTCGAAGGGCAGCTTGAGGATGTAGTCGAGCATGCCGGCGCCGGTCTCGGGCGGATATTCCTTCAGCGATACCATCGCGGCATAGCGATCATCGCCTGATGTTTCGCCTTGGAGATGGATGATCCGATTGCCGATCGACGTGCGCCGCGCCGGCAGCATCTCGTCGATCGGTATGTTGCCGAGACGGATCGGCCGGACACGGCCGCCGTTCAGCAGCGTGTAGAAGAACTCGCATTGCTCCGAGAACCAGATTGTTCGCGTGCCTTCCTCAAGCATCGTGTCGTCGGAGATGGTCCGGTAGATCGTCTTTCCGTCGCCAAGATCGACCTCGGCGCGCCGCACGTCTCGCAAGACTTTCGGACCGTAGGCGGCAAGCGATTTTTCCAGTGCCCTTGTTGCTTCGACAAGCTTGTCGCGCATCGCACGAAACTGCTCCCTGCGCACGACATCGCCGCCGATGCCCATGACACGGGAGAGCGCCGAACCCTTCTTGAACAAGGGCCGTACAACAAGGGACACATAGGTGTCGTTGACGAACATCTCGTTCCTGGAGATGCTCGACTGATAGACGTCATCGAGACGCCGCATGAAGGGATCGGCGAACGCCGATGGCAGCGACGGCGCTACCTTGCGCCTGATGACATGGGTGTAGAGAGCAAAATTGCCGATCGACGAAATCGCGCGGAAAGCGGCGTTCCGCTGCCGCTGCAGCATGTTGATCGTCTCGATATCGGCGGTCTCGAAGGAAAAGCCGGTCAATTGCACTGTGGAGACCAGGCAGTCGTTCTTCAGTCGGATAATGCCGTTTTCGATCGGCACATAGAACGGGACGTGTGTCGATATGCTGCGGTCGGCGAATATCTCCCAACCTTTCGACAAGCTCCCTTTCAACGATCTCGCCATGGTGCCCATCGATCACGCCCCATAGGTCCTGATGCCACCGCCGAGCCTTCGACCCAGAGGATTGACGCCGCACATGCTGAGGCGTCCGACGATCTCGAAAAACCACAGGTCGAGCTTCACCGTCAGCACATAGAGAATGCTGTGAAGGATCACGAAGGAGACCGGGAACCAAAGGATCGAGCCTAAGATCATGAACACCATCAGCGAGATGAAGCATTCCGCCAGAAAGTATGTGTAAGGGATCCCCATGACCGTCGGCGGCCGTGTCAGAGCGAGGATGACCGGATGGCATTCGATGTAGTCGTCCCCGCCGTCGGTGTTGCCGCTGAATGCCGCCATGATTACGACCCACTGCCAGCGAGGAAGTCGACCAGTTCGGCGGCAGCAAACATGCCGGCAAGGCTTCCCCCGACCCGAAGCAGGGCGCCCCAGGACCAGTATCCGAAGGCTGCGGCCAGAAACATGCCGATGAAGGCGATCGCTCCGACCGAGCGGCCGAAGGGGCCGGTAAAGAACTGCACCAGCCGGTCAGCGGCATTTTGCAGCGCATCAAGGTTCTGCGCCGCCGCTGGTTCGAACTGGCTGACAAGCAGGATCAGGCTGGTCGCCAACACCATCGCGGCATTGCCGACCCACTTGCGCTTTGCCCTCGAACGCCAGGCGACGCCGGCATAAAGGACTGCCATTGCGATTACATTCATCAATGCACCTCTTCCTTGACGATTTTAACCGGACCGCCAACGTGGGTCGGTCCGTCTTCCTGGGGGGAGCGGTTCGCCGCTGTGAGCGGATCTGCAACAGAAAAAACAAGCATCGGCGACTTCGCGCGGTCGGCAGTTCCTGCCCGGCGCTTCGAGCCGGACTCCGACGGAACTAACAGGCCGCCATGCATGCCCGTAGCGGTCGCCACCGCGCCAACGTAGAACCCGACGACACGCGTGACATAGTCCGCGGTTTCCCGGATCAGCGGCAAGGAGTGGCGAAGATCGACACGAGGCTCACCGGCATTATAAGCAGAGGCGACAAGCACAGGATTGCGATACTTGTCGATGAGAACACGGAGGAATCGAGTGCCGGCGCGGATATTCTGTTCGGGATCGGTGAGATCATTCGCACCAAAGGCTGCGCCGATCCGCGGCATCACCTGCATCAAACCGACGGCACCGGCAGGACTGACGAGGCGTGGATCGTAGCTCGCATTTTCGGCCCGCATGATCGAGAGCACCCAGTTCGGGTCAACCTCTTCCGCAGCGGCGATCGTCACTGCCAGTTTTGCATATTCTTCGGGAATGCCGGAAAGCAGATCAGCTCGAGGCGGCGCCAACGACTGTTTGGCATCCAAGTTTGGTTCGGCCGCCGGATCAATGACCGGTGTGGCTGGCCTCTGGTCGAAAGAGAAGACGCCGATTGGCGAATGCACGGTGCGATCGCGCCGTGCATTCGCAGTATCAGCCGCTTCTCCTGGTAAACCCGCACGCCGGTTATCAAACTCTTCAACCTTTTCCAATGGGAGAGCACTGGCACCAATCGGACGTTCATCGTTCGGCGCGTCAAAGCGCTGGCTGAAGCTGACCCAATCGATTGTCGGCTGTGGCGGCTGCTTGGCTGCAGCGGCCAGACTTGACCCGGCGATTGGGTTCAACCGGGCTGCCACTCTCCCCACCTTCTCAGTCGTGATACCGCCAGGCCCACCAGCGTGAGCAGGCGTTCCTGAATAGAAGGGCAGATCGCTGTCGCCGGAGTTGGAAGCGAAACCGGTGAGCAGAATTGTCGACATTCCAGCAACCCACAGCGTGCTTCGCGACCATGCCTTTTGCGGTGTTTTCACAGGCGGAAGTGGGATTCGTTCCATGGCCGAACCAGTTCATAATTATACTGCGGTATAAGATTTTGAACTGCATTCCGTTACGGAAATCAACCTTAAAATTTCACTCCGGTATAATTATTGGCAGCGATAGCGATGGCGGGGCGCTCTTTTCCTGAGCAAATTCAGTCGTCTAGCCGCGACCATTTATCTGGCATCCAGCGATATTGGATCTGTTCGCGATCGCCCAGAACACGCGCTAAGCGCACCGCAGTGCCTCCTTTGATCAACACCGGACTGACATCCGTTCCTGATCGAGGCTCATAGATTCGGCAGACGAAATTGGGCAATTCCCTCTGGATCCTCGAGACCGGATAGCAGGACGCGACCTGATAGCGGCTGTCACCGCCACTGATATTAAGACCCGTCTGCTGGACAGGACCGAGGCGTTGGCGTCCAAACCGTGTACCATACTCAAGCTGGCACTCGACGATATTGCTGGCATAGGCTCTGCAAGCGGTGAGGCTGAGGTAAGCAAATGGGACTGGGGGCAGCGGTCGCGTTGGGTGTGTCAGGTCGCCACATCCGGACAACAGGATCAATATAGCCAAAGATCCCGATCGCGTTTTGGAAATCCGCATCGTGTTGCTTTCTAATTTTCCTGCCGATATCCGGCATGGGCAAGGGTTTCGAGGAAGAGATCACGGGCAAGCCGGCAGTAGGGTGATGATGGCTGTGCCAGGTGGAGCTGCGTCAGGACCAGTCCGAGATTGGAAACAGTGGCTACTACGACGGCGAGGTCATCATGGAGGGTGTCACGGCAAATCTCCCGACCTTCGTGACCTTGCACAGTGATGGCGTAGTCATTACGCGCGATGCTGTGCCACAGTTCGACGGTACCGGTTTCGCCGCCTGTGCTTTCCGCATCGCAGATCAGCATGAGCGCGTAATCTGGATGCGGCAGGCCGCTTTCCTCGATTGACGTGCCGCCATGGAATTCCGTCAACACAACGTGCGATGCGAAGAGCAGCATCCGTTCGTTGACCAGCAGACGTCTCTGCCCAAGGCGGACAAAGCCGTTCATGGCGACAGAGCGGGTAGCGGCAGGTGAAAGACTCTCCCCGCAGTGCTGGCAGATCGCCAGCAAGTGATCGTTCCTGAATTCGAACGCGTTGTGAAAGCGGTTGACAATGAACTGCTCGACATTCTTCGTTCGACCACCGAGCGACTCGACGAATGCGAAGGCATCGAGCGGTGTCCATGGCCGCTTCAGAACATCGTTCTCAGAGCTGTCGGCAGCGTTGACGAGGCTCGATGGTCCGACGACAATGCCGGCGGACCGGGTCTGTGCGCCGCAGCCCGGGCAATCGATGGATATCGCAACTTTGTACCATTCCTTCGTCAGTAGGGATCGATTGTGTGTCAGATGCAGACCCGGTTGTTAACAGCGTAGAGGGCGCGCAGGTGGTGTTCTGATCTCCGACCTTACCCCTCGCGCAGCGAGCTATACTTATACTCCAGTATAATATTTTATCAACCAGATGAGGCCGCCTGAGGGCTTCAAATGCTGCGGAGACGACCTGCCGCAACAGCCGACGCATGAGGGTTATTTTGAGCAAGGGGCGCCGCCCACATCAATGGAAGCACCAAAACCCGATGAAGCGGTCCCTCCCGCTGACGCGGCAGAGTCTTCGCTGCCACAGCCAGCCAGGAACTGCCTCCAAGATGATTGCTGAATAGCATTCACTATCGTCAAACAACGACGAAGCAGCCATCGTTGCATGAACCCTTCCCTCAATCAGTTCAGGAGATTCTATGCAGCGACGTCAACAAATCGAGCAGGAGACACGCAAGAAGATTTCCGATCCGTATGACGTCGACTACTTCGCCAAGAAGCACGGGATAAGCCTCAAAGATGCCGCTCGGATCATCAACCTCCATCGCTCGGACAGGGACTCCTCTGATCGGGCGGCATACCATCTGAAAGACTCGTGTTGAAGACCGAGGCTCGCCGTAAGGTCGTTTGCCTCACCCGCAGCCACGCACAAACGACGTCTTGAACCCGCACCTGCTGATGATCTGAGTTCGCACTGTCGGCGATCTATCCGTCGCGACGTCTGCTCAGCGCACGCCTGGCAGCTTTCCTGCAATTTCTCAAGCAGACGGTTCCCAACGAAATGCCCGATGAACTGGCGGCTTACGTTGGCAAATGGCAGGTAAGAGCCTCCCCGCTAAAAGTAGCCGAGACATCACTCGCAAGATCGCTCATCAGCGCAATCGCCGAACCGCGGATTCGCGAAATCACCTACCGGCTCATACGCGCAATCCGCAAAACGCCGCTTTGCTCAACCACCTATTCGCCGAAATCGTCGATGAGTAATAAACGCGATCGCCGGTTCGCCGATGCGCGGAGTTGGCGAAGCACCCCATCGCCCATTATCCCAGCCGCACAATCGCGGGCGAACCTATTCGCTGCTCCACCGACCAGCCCAACCGCCGAAACGCGAGAACGCCGGATCTCTCTTCTACCGATTGGCGAAACGGGGGAATTGCCCGCCCGCCGATTCACCGACTAACGATTCAAGGTTGCGCCGTGAGGAGGTGCCTCTTTCTGCCGCCGAACGAACTCTACCAGGACCAAGTCCATGTCCGGGCAGACCCTACGCCTGCGAATAAGCGGTGACAGATTCCGGCACTGATCACGCCTCTCGGCAATCGCCCCTCGGGCGAAAACGGCTAATGGTATACCGTTAGCCTATCCTGCCATCTCTCAAGAAATCTGTCTGGCCCACCGTGCCCGAGGCGCCGATGCTGTTGCGAGTCGCCAGACAAAGCAACAGCGATCACGGGCTCATTGCCTGTGATCCGCGCCGGAGGAACAGCACAGTGGGCCGGACAGATTTCTTGAGAGATGCTGAAGCAAGCCGTCGTCGTGAGCAGTCGAGAGGACCGTGACCGGAGGGAACGGCCTCGACGACATGCGAACGATGAGACGGCGAGCGCACCGCAGGAGTGGACGCGCACCTGGAGCGGATGCCCGAAGCAGGAGGGCGCAGCGCAAGGTACTCGTCCTCTCCGTCTTGTTTGGGGAAGTCGCGGCAGCGTCCGCCTACCGGCCCGACAGGCCGGGCGGGTCTCAACCCGCACCACAGGGAGAGAGGAGTTGAGGGGAGAGGCGGCAAGTCTCTCCCCTCAAGACCGCGCGCAGGCTCGACGCCCGCGAGCGGTCAAGCCAGCAGAAAAGGCGAGAGACGGCCGTAGCCGCCCCTCGCCGGCGCATCAACCGTAGATGACACGGGCGATGCTGATACCAATGCCCGCCTCGCTGCGGATGGCGCGCATGATCGGGGCGAGCGTGCCCAACTCGGCGTCGGTGAGGGCGACAAGGCTCGGATAACTGATCTCGATGCCGTCGCAATCGGCCGCGAGCGCATAGTGCCAGTCGCCGCCGTTCACACGGTACTCGTGAGTGTCGACGTCGATTTCGAGATGATCAAGCAGCGTGATCCGGAAACGGGCAAGCCATTCCTCTTCGCCGTGAAGCTGGAAAGCGGCGAGGCCTCCCTCGTCCGGCTCGTTGGCAAGCTGGCGCTCCAGTGCCGTGATGGATTGCACCCGCGCAATTGCACATGCCAGTCCCTCGCTGAGCTTGTCATGCAGTTCCAATAGGAATTCATCTTCGCAACCCAAGCGATTTGCGAGGACGGTGAGCCTGAAGCCCGCAAGCACTGCGAGCTGATGGACGTAGTACCAGTCATTGGACATTGTAGTGTCTCCTTTCCGTCTCTGACGAAAGGAGGCCGCACCGTAGCCGCGAGGGGTCAGGGATCGCGGACGCGACCGCCAGCGGCGGCAAGCGGAGGAACCGATTTTCTGGTGATGGCCCGAAGGGACGGCGACTGAAAATTGGAGGGGCCGCGCAGTCCTTGACGCCGGAGCGGCGGGTGCACAATGGGACGTCAGAGAGAGATAGACCACGGCGCCGCCAGGCGCCGTGTCCGTATCCGGCGTCCAGCCGGCCATGCAGCCTTATCATCGGCCGTAGTCGTGAAACATTCCCGCCGCCGATGCGACAACCGCGAGAGGGGCGTGACCCGAATGGGCGGAGACCGTTTTGCGGGCTCCGTGAGCGACGGCGAATAGCACCGTCCGCCGCAGGCGGCTCGCCCGGATCATCCGCCGACAAGCCATCATCAGCATGAATCAATTGATACCGACCGATTCAAATATGTCGTTGGACGCCGAGACCGCCTTGCTCGATTCTCCGTGCCATGATTGCGCAACGCTACCAACTCTATGTCGAACGCACCGACGCTTCGAAAAACATGGCCCGCTACTATGCCATGTCGATCGAGCCCAACCTGTTCGGCGAGGCCTGTCTCATCCGTCGATGGGGTCGTATCGGCGCAAGAGGTCAAAGGCGGGAGCATCATTTCGCGCGGGAGGAAGAGGCGGTCAGGCTGTTCCTTCAGCTTTTGCGAAAGAGGCGGTCGCGCGGATACAGGCCGAAACCGCATATCCGGGAAGATGCATCGGGTGATCGATAGCGAAGGGAGTGCCGCGGAGGCAGATGCCATCCTGATGTCGATGGCATGGGAGCGAAACAGGAGTGGGGGTATCCACCGCTTCCGCCCTTCCCACAAGAACCTCCGCAGGTTCTGACACCTGCCAGTGGCGAGCGAAGCTGGCCTGAAGCGCCGGTCGATCCGGCGCCTCAGGCCAGGCGACATGGCGAAAGCCACCCTCAGAAGGGTGGCTCGGTGTCGATTGCGCCTTCCTGCTCTGCGGTGATCACCGCCAGTTCGGCGCGCGCCAGCTCCAGTTCGTTTTCAATCTCGCGGCGCTCCACCGGGTCGATTGCTTCGCGCAGTTCGAGTCGAAGCTCTTCAATGTGTTGTTCCAGAAGCATCGTCGTCTCCTTGACGTTTGTGAAAGACGACGCGCACGGTCATGGGTGCGTGGCGGGGTCAGGGATCGCGGAACGCGACCGCCAGCGGCGGCGAGTGGGGGTTCCGATTTTGTCGGAGTGCAGGGAACCGGAGCGGAGGCAAAATTGGGGGCACCGCTCGTCCTTGAGGCCGTCATGCACCCATGACACCCTCGGACGGACTGAGCAGACATTTCCTCAGGTATGGCACCAGAGATCCGCAAGCGGGCTCGATGCCCGCTTGCGGATCCACCATGCAGACCCACGGAGATGCCTCAAAGTCCTTGGTAGTTGTGGAAAAATGGGCAAATCGGTGATCTTGACGCGGTGCGTCGATGACAGCGCTTTGATCCCCTGTCAGGGATTCTCGCATTAACGTTGATGCGGAGAATTGACATGACCACCACGAATGAAATCGCCGACAAGATCGCCGGCGAACACAGCCTCACCAAGGCCCAAGGAAAGGCGATCGTCGAAGCGGTGATCGCGTCCATCACCGAAGCCGCGGTGGCTGGCAACGAGACCTCCCTCCCCGGCTTCGGCAAGTTCAAGGTGAAGGAAACGCCGGAGCGCGAGGCTCGCAACCCATCGACTGGCGCGACGATCAAGGTTGCCGCGGCCAAGAAGCTAGCCTTTACCCCGGCCAAGGCATTGAAGGATGCGCTGAACAAGTAATGTTGTTGGCCAAGCAAAAAATAGCCCGGCGCCGTGCCGGGCTATTTTCGTTTTGGGTTTGCGTCAGCGAGCGGATGTCCCGTTGAGAATATCCTGGATGATCGTGTCGCTGACCGCGTCATGCGCTTCACAGGCATGGTCGTCCAGTAGCTTGTGAAGAATGCCGGATGCCAAGGGTATGGAGTCGAAACCGCGTGCGATTGTCGCGGACCGCAGTTGTGACAGTGTTTCGAACTCCCGGAAGTCAGTGCCAAGCCAGAGTTCGAGATCCTCACTACCTGCGTCCGGAAATGCCTGGAGGAAGAACGTCTGAAGCGGGCGGTCGTAGCCGATAATGGCATCCGGGGCGGAGTGGTCGGATGCGGTCCTGGTGACGGTAATTGTGTAGCGGCTCATGGCGGCCTCCTTTTGGAATGGGGAGGCCGGCCCCGGTTTCGGGGCCGGCGGTCCGGTTCAGGCCGGGCTGTTCCAGAGGATGACCTTCTTCCCGGGCTCGCCGCCGGGCGCCGGGGCGACGTTGCCGAAGATCACGCCGATCTCGGGCGCCTCCAGCTTCGTGGAGATGTATTCCTCGCCAGTCTGGCGAGAGACGCGGTTCCAGCCTGCGCCGATCTCAAAGCCGGTCTTGCGGTGGATGATGCGGTAGTCCGGGGCTTCTTCGCTCGCCTTGTTGGCGTTCGGGACGAGGGCGATCGGTGCGTTGACCCGGATGGTGGCGAAGACGCCTTCGAGGGTGCCGTCGGTCTTTTCGGTGAGGGTTGCGATCGTGGTAGCCATGGGATTGTCTCCTTCGTTGCATCGGGACCATTCCCGATGGCGCCCGAAGAAGGGGCTGCGCCGCAGGCGTCACCGCAGCGTAGCGAAGGGAAACCCCCTTGCGGGGTTGACGCTGATCGCGGCCGGTCCCTTAGAAAGGCGACATAAAGAACGGGAATGGTCTTTGATTGCGGCGTCGTCAGGAGACCTCGCCGTGGCGGCCGTTTGCTGCCGCGCGGAGTGCCGCGCTCTTGACAGGCGTCGTGGTGTTCGGATCAACGGACCCTGGCCGTCAAGCAGTCGGGCACATCGCGAGAGATCGGCACAGTCCCGATCCCATCCTCATCGTCAAAGATGGCCTTCGGTGGCGTGAGGCCCGAATCCTCGGTCTTCCGTGACGCGACTGCAGTTCTGCAGAGCGCAATCGAGTGACAGACGTGATTTCAAGGGATGTCGCCCCACCGCCCGGCGGGGATGCGGCAAGTCTCAGTCGAGGCGGTTGACCCGGCCGGTTCGGCCGCGCGCCTCGGCAAACAGTCTGGCGATCTTCACCATGAAGGGTTTGCTGAAGCGGCCGAGGATGTCCTGATCGGGCTCAATGTACCAGGAGCGCTCGATGATATCGTAGTTGTATTCGTCGACCATGATCCAGCACTGCTTCAGATTGCTTAAGCACGCGCGCTTGCGCTCGATGTCCGGGATCTCCAATGAGGCGCGGCCCGTCTGCGGCGGTTGGGTGGTGATGGCGAGAAGGCAAGGTGCGTGTTTCCGTCGGCGGCATTGCGGATGGCGATCACGACGCAGACGGGGCGCTGCTTACGGCCCTCGGTTTCCCCGCGCTGCTGCTGCCAGGCCCATAGGTACGGATAGGAGATGACCTCGCCGGGGCGGAATTCACGGCTCATCGTCGTAGCCTTCGCCGCGCGCCAGCCGATCGAGCGCCTCGTCGAACAGTTCTGCATGCTCGGCGGGCATTTCCGATACAGTATACGCCCGGCGCCGATCGCCGCCGGTGCGCATGCGCTCATAGTGCTCGTAGCTCATCAGCACGAAACGCGGCTTCTTGTGCCGGGTGAGCATCACCGGTCGCGGCTCGCGGCGTCGGTGATATCGCCGATTTGTTTATTCAAGTCACCTGTCGTGAATTGCTTCATCGCTATCGTCTCCACTTCATTTTCCATATAATCCATCTTCTCCATGTTTTCCATATATTCAGGAAAGCGGCGCTCACGCGCCGTCTCCTGAAGCCTGCCAAACAGGAATGCCGAGCCGGCGTGCCTTGTCGGAGAGATTGCCGGTGATGCCGTTTCCAGGAAAGACAATCAATCCGGCGGGCATGACCGACAGCATATCGTCATTGCGGCGGAAGGGTGCTGCCTTGGCATGCTTCGTCCAGTTGGGCTTGAAGGTGATCTGCGTCACCCGGCGGGCTTCAGCCCAGCAGGCGGCGATACGTTCTGCACCCTTCGGCGCGCCACCGTGCAGCAATACCATGTCAGGATACTTCGCATGCGCCTGATCGAGCTTGGCCCAGATCCGCTCATGATCGTTATAGTCCATGCCACCGGCGAAAGCGATCTTGGTGCCGGCCGGGATTAGCACCTCGGTCTCGGCGCGGCGTCTGGCCGAGAGGAAGTCACGGCTGTCGATCATCGCCGCCGTCATGTTCGCATGATTTACCTTGGATCCGGTGCGCGGTCGCCAGGAGGATCCGGTCTGCGCCTCGAACAGGTCGGCGGCATAGTCGCGCATGAACTCGAAGCTATTCCTGCGTTCCAAGAGCGTGATGCCCTCGGCAATGAGGCGTTCGAGCTCGACACTCTTCACCTCCGAGCCGTCCTGCTCACGCTGGCCGGTGCGCTGCGCTTCCTCGTTGCGGTCGAGTTCGCGCTGGATGCGCTCGCCGGCGCGATGGAAGAGATTGGGAATCGACCAGAACAGGTCTTCGAGATCGGGCTCCAGGCGGGTGTTGCCGAGCATTTCGGCGAGGGCGTCGAAGATCGTGGTGATCGATGACTGGACCTGCGGTTCCTCCGGCAATGGCCGCGGGTCGGGCTCGTCCTGGAAGCGGCGATAGCCGAAGACCTGCATCTCGTAGATGAAGCGGTCGGTCGGGGAGGAAGCGTGGTTGGGCTCGAAGCCGTCGTCGGGGTGGAGGATCAGGTCCATGGTGGTCTCCGTTTCGTGGGCCGCGCCTCTCGCGGCCTGACAGCGAACCCGGTCACGCGGGCCGAGGCCGGAACCGCAAGCGAAGCGCAGCGGCCCAGCGAAGCGCCGGGCGGCGGAGGGAGGGTTTCTTGATCCGCGAGGAATGACGGGCCGCGCCTGCGGCCCGGCAGGGGAAGAAACCCGACTGACCCGCTGAAGGCCGGAGCCCCGCGTGGTAAGGGTCGCCTCTCGGCAGGCCCGCGGGCGCGCCCATTCGGAATGAGACGAATGGACCGCCCTTCGCCAGTGCTGCCGCTAGCCCCTCCCCCACCCTTTGCGCCCGGCTTCAGGCGGGCAGGAAGGCCATCGTGTCTTCGGGAATGAGTTGAGCTCTGAGGCTTGCCGTCAGCCGGTCGGGACCCAGCCAGCGAAGATCCTCGTTGAAGTCGCCGAGCTCCGGCGACAGCACCAGCGGCAGGATCCCGCGTTCCTGTGCCCTGCGGCTAAGTCCCTCGATCCCATGACGGCCGGCCGCATCCGCGTCGGCGGCGATGTAGAGGCGCCGGCATCCGGGCGGGAAGTTGAAGGCCGCGAGGTGATTGGCCGTCAGGGCCGCGACCATCGGCATGCCGGGCATCACGTGCGAGAGCGAGAGCATGGTTTCGAGGCCCTCGCCCGCCGCCAGGACTGGTACAGGATCGGTGACGGGAAAGCGGAAACGTACGCCATTACCGAGCAGCCTGCCGAGTCCGCGGCGGGGATTGTCCACCTTGGCCTTGCCGACGCCATCGGGATCGAGCCAGCTGCGATGCACTCCGGTAATCGCGCCGGCAGCGTCGGTCACGGCGGCAATCAGAGCCGGATAGCTGCTCGCCCGGCCGGTGACGAGATCGCGATGGTAGCAGGACGGATGGAAACGGAGCGGCGCATGGGTCGATGCCCGCAAAATGCCGCGCTCACGCAGATAGGCGTCGGCAGGCGTGCCTGTAAGCGGCAGGGTCATCCGAAACAGACGCCGGGCCCGCTCAGACGTGGGCCGCTCGACTGCCGCAGAATTATGGGCGTCCGTGCTGCGCGACGACCCCGGCTCAGGCCGAGGCAGGCTGAGGAACTGGCGCGCCTCCTCGGCAACGTCCCGGAAATCGACGAGGCCACAGGTCTCGCGGACGAGCTCGAGCAGGTCACCAAACTGACCGGTCGCCGCATCCGTCCACCGGCCAGCACGCGGGCCGATCAGATGCACATAGAGCGACCGGCCCTTGTTGTTGGCGACGTCGCCGACGAGCCAGTAGTTGCCGGCGCGGCGGCCGGCGGAGAGGTAATGACGGCAGACCGCCTCGGCGTCTTGCGCGAGACGGCCCGCCAGATCCGACGCGGAAAGCATGGCAGACCTCCCTCACGACCGGCGCGCGACATCGACGAGGCGATGACGCTGCATCAGCTTCGACAGGATCTCCGCGCCCTCATCGGTCACCGGCACGAAGAAGCGCAGCTTCCAATTGATCATCTCGGAGAAGAGGCCGATCGACCGCAGCCAGTCGCGCATACCGTCGGTAAAGCCCGTCAATTCGACGCGGTACTCGTTCATCACCCGCACGCGGCGGAGCGTCATGTCACCGGCAAGGCCGACGATCGAGGATCCGTCGACCAGCGCCGTCCAGGCTTGGTCGCCGGCCAGCACTTGCGTCTGATCGATCCCGAAGTTGCGGCAAAGGCCGGCGAGACGATCCGGCGCTATGACGCGGCCGACGATCCGCTCGCCGTCATCGGTCTGCAGACGCCGTACGCGGCAAAAGTCCTGCGGCAGCAGTTTCCAGATCGGCAGCAACAACCCGCTGACGATATGCACTACCGATGTCGAGAATTTCGGCACGGCGGCGACATCGGTATTCCAGGCGAGGACGAAAGCCTGTTCGTCAGCCTCCTCCCAACTCGTCTCTTCAAGCTGCCGGGTTTCGAATCGGAGCTCGTCCATCGGCCGGATCAGCGACACGCGCGGCTGGACCGAACCGTCGTCCAGCATGATGGAGCGGGTCGGCACCATCACCGCCGGCCGGCCCGACTTGCCGTTGATCATCAGCTTCGCGCGCGGATCTTGGCTCACAAGGCTCTGAACATCCCTGAGCTGCATCGGTGCGTTGCGATCCCTGCGCTCGATGGTCAGGAGATGCGACTGCGCGCCGGTGACCGGATGCGTATAAATCAGCCGCCGGTCGGTGACCGTCATGCTGTCGGCGGTGATCGTCTCCAGCCCCTTGTCATAGATGCCGGCGGCGATCGCGCCCTCGACGCGGGCGGCCAGCAGCTGCTCGAAGGCCTCGAACAGCAGGTTCTGCATAGCGATGGTCAGCGCCAGCATGCGATTGAGGAAGGTCTGGATGGGTGGCAGCTCATCCTTCAATCCGCCCTCCTCCGAGGTGAGCGACAGGCCGGTGATGCTTTCGAACGTTTCCAGCGAGCAGCCTTCGATCCTGCCGGCATGCAGCAGTCCGTAGAATTGCCGCAGCGCGTCGCGGGCATATTGGGATTCGAGATTGTCTTCGCTGCGGAACATCCCCTGTCCGCCGGTCTGGCGCTGGCCGCGGGTGATGGCGCCGAGCGTGTCGAGACGCCGGGCGATGGTCGAGAGGAAGCGCCGTTCGGCCTTGACGTTGGTGGCGATCATCCGGAACCGGGGCGGCTGCTTCTGATTGGTGCGATGACTGCGCCCGAGGCCCTGGATCGCCACGTCGGCGCGCCAGCCTGCTTCCAGAAGGTTGTGAAGACGCAGGCGCTGATTTTTGGCGGCGAGATCCGTGTGATAGGATCTGCCGGTCCCGCCGGCGTCGCTGAAGACGAGAATGCCTTTCTCGTCATCCATGAAGGCGCGGGCCTCATCTAGGTTGGCGCTGCCCGGCCGGTTCTGCACGGCATAGCGGGCGATGGAGCCGCTATCCTCACGGCGGACGATGCGGCGGGAGCGGCCGGTGATCTCGGCCACCTGGCTCGTTCCGAAGTGCTGGACGATCTGGTCGAGAGCGGTCGGGATCGCCGGCAGGCTGCCCAAGGTTTCGACCAGTTCGTCGCGGCGGCGTTCGGCCTCCCGGCAGATGACAGGGTTGCCGTCCGCATCGTGAACCGGCCGCGAGCTGAGATTGCCCTCGGCGTCGGAGAATTCCTCGAAGAGCTGCACCGGGAAGGAGTGCATCAGGTAGTCGATGACATATTCCCGCGGCGTCACGTCCACCTGCAGATCGCCCCATTCCTCGGTCGGGATCTGTGCCAGCCGGCGCTCGGTCAGCGCTGCTCCCGTCGAAACCAGCTGGACGATGGCAGCGTGACCCTCTTTCAGATCTGCAGCGGTCGCTTTGAGAAGCGCCGGCGTCTTCATCGAGGTCAGGAGGTGGTTGAAGAAACGCTGCTTCGAGCTTTCGAAAGCCGAACGTGCGGCCGCCTTGGCTTGTCTGTTCAACGTCCCGGATTTTCCGGTTATGCCGGAGGCTTCCATGGCTGCGTCGAGATGATTGTGGATGACCTGGAACGCTTCGGCGTAGGAATCGTAGATCCTGATCTGTTCGTCGGTCAGCGCATGTTCGAGGATCTCGTATTCGACGCCCTCAAAGGAGAGAGAACGAGAGGCGTAGAGGCCCATGGCCTTCAGGTCTCTTGCGAGAACCTCCATGGCAGCGACACCGCCATCTTCGATAGCAGCGATGAACTCGGAACGGGTCGGGAAAGGAAAGTCGCTGCTACCCCAGAGACCGAGCCGTTCGGCATAGGCAAGGGATTCGACGTCTGTTGCGCCGGTCGCCGAGACGTAGACGATACGGGCATCCGGAAGCGCGCGCTGCAGGCGAAGTCCCGCCCTGCCCTGCTGCGATGCCGCTTTATCGCCGCGCTCGGTTTTGCCGCCGGCGGCATTGGCCAGAGCGTGGCCTTCATCGAAGACGATAACACCTTCGAAGTCGGCGCCGAGCCAGTCGACGATCTGCTGAACCCGTGATCGCTTGCCCTCGCGCTCATCGCTGCGCAGCGTCGCAAAAGTGGTGAAGAGGATGCCCTCTTTCAGGTTGATGGGTTTGCCCTGCCGGAAGCGAGACAGAGGTGTGACCAGCAGCTTTTCTTGACCCAACGCGCCCCAGTCACGCTGCGCGTCCTCGATCAGCTTGTCGGACTTCGAAATCCAGACATGGCGACGGCGGCCTTTGAGCCAATTGTCGAGGATGATGCCGGCGGCCTGGCGGCCCTTGCCCGCGCCCGTGCCATCACCGAGGAACCAGCCGCGGCGAAAACGAACGGCATCCTCCGTGTCGGGTGCGACGGCCTTGAGATTGTCGAAGGAGGCATCGACGCTCCAGTGGCCAGCGAGGTAACCGGAATGGGCTTCGCCGGCATAGACGACGCTTTCGAGCTGGGCGTCGGAAAGATCGCCGCTGGTGACGATGCGCTTCGGCAGGTGCGGGCGATAGCTCGGCTTCGGCGGTGCGACCGAGGCCATCGCAAACGATTCGACCAGCGTGTCAGGATGAGGTTTTGCGTCGGGAATGTGGATCGATTGCAGCCGGTAGGTCTCGTAGATACCGTCAGCAGCGTTTGCCTCATCCTTCGGCTGAGCGTCCCGCAGCTCGTACGAGAGTTCGATGATCTCTTGATCGACGGGTGCAGGTCGGGCCATTGGTGAAGGCTTCGCCTGCCCGCCGACGACGGGGCGATGCAACGGTGCGGCAACCGCTGCTGGACGCATCGTGTCCACGCGGAGGCTACCGATGGAGAGCGCACCGATGGAGTTCGACGCCGCGGGCGCGCGGGGCGGAAGGCCGGTGATCCAGTTGAGCAGTGTTTCTAAATCTCGCGCTGTACCCTTCGACGTCACAAGCTTCGACGGATCGTCGGCCGGGATCTTGTCGATCACGATCAGGCGGGTTTCCATCGTCGTTCCATGACGGGCATAGATGCCGCCATCGACCCCTGCGGTGAACAGCACCGTGCCCTGCCCCTGCAGCCGTACGAAAGCGTCGCCCCATGCGGGATTGTCGGGAGAAAGGCTCGCGCCGGTGATCGCGACCAACCGCCCACCGGGAGCAAGCCGCGCGAATGCGGAGGCCAGATGCCGCCAGGCGGCATCTGCCACGCGACCTTTGACGTGAACGCCCGCTGAGAAAGGCGGGTTCATCAACACCACGGTTGGGCGAATGGAACGATCGAGGTAATCGTCGATATGCGCGGCATCGTGCTGCGATACCGGAACGCCGGGGAAAAGCCGCTGCAGCAGCGAGCAGCGGACCACCGCGTATTCGTTGAGCGCCAGACAAGCATGTGCGAGCTCGGCGAAGACTGCCAGCAGGCCGGTTCCAGCCGACGGTTCAAGAACCACGTCGCCGGCTCTGATGCCGGCAGCACGAGATGCGACGTAGGCAAGCGGGATCGGAGTCGAGAACTGCTGCAGCGCCTGGCCCTCCTCGGATCGGCGTGTATGGGTCGGTAAAAACCGGGCCACCTTCGTCAGCATCGCAAGCGTCGATTGGGGCGATTGGATTCCGGATACGATCGCGCGGAATTTGCGGAGGAACAGCACTTGGGCGATCTCGGTCGCCTCGTAGGCCTCCTTCCACAGCCAGACGCCCTCGGCGTCGCTGCCGCCAAAAATCTCGTTCATGATTTGCCGCAAGTCTGTGGTGGCGACAGTTTTGCCCAGTTCCAAAAGAAACATGACTTGGGCAGCAGCGTCCATGAGGCCTTCAGCGCTGCCTCCGACGTGAGATCGTGGAGTGGTGGAAATGTTCTGAGGATGCGAGATGATATTCATCGAAGGATACTCCAAGAGTGAGGAAAGAACAGCGGAGCCCAACGTCGTGCCGAAGGTCGGAGGAACGAAATCGGGCATCCAGGGAGGGATTGGGATCGCCAGCTTGAACTGTTGGCGATCGTCAGGATTAGGTCGTCGCGCTTACGATGAAGCTCGTCGAATCGTCAGGACTAGGTGGCAGATAGGCGTCGTAAGGATTGCCGTCGGCGAGATGGCCGAATGGCGTAAAGACGTATTCGCCATTGGTGCGCCCGACGGCGCAGAGCACGTAACGCGGCTCGCATGTAGCGGCATCGACGCATTCCATGAGAGCAAGATTGCCATCGGACGCGGCGCGCAGCAGCGTGTCGAAGTTTGTGCGGGCATGATCGGGGATAGCCATTGGGTGCTCCAGACAAAATGAGGCCCGGCGCTTGACCGGGCTCTGGGATGACGACGATGGGGTTTGCAGACGCGGCCGGGTGTGAGCCAGGCGCGCATGAACATGTCAGGCAGCACTCTCCAGCAGCTTTTTCGCTTTGCCTTCGAGTTCCAGACGCGTGTCCTGATTGGTCTTGGTGCGCGCCAGCGCGGTGATGCCCTGCACGAAATCGAAGACTGACTCCGGTGGCCGTCCCTCCTCCGACAGCACCATCTCGATCACCTTGCCGGTCTCACCTTTTGAGAATCCGCGTCGGCGCAGGAAGGTTTCGCGGTCGTCGTCCTTGCGGGCGACGACCCGCTCGCGTGCCGCCTTGATGCCGGCGATGAATGGTGCCGGTGAGGAATTGGCGAAACTCGTCAGCGCGGGCGCCGCCTCGTGCGCGAAGCGCTGCGCGGCGAACTTCGAGTGGCGGATGGTGATTTCCTCAAAATTCTCCGTGCCCCAGAGATTGCGGTTGGCGCAGACCGCCCGCAGATAGAAGGAGGCGATGCCGAGCGTCTTCGATCCAACCTCAGAGTTCCAGGCGTAGAAGCCGCGGAAATAGAGGTCGGGCTCACCGCTCGGCAGGCGTCCGGCTTCGATCGGATGGGTGTCGTCGACCAGGAACAGGAAGACGTCGCGATCACTGGCATAAAGGGTGGTCGTGTCGTTGGTGATGTCGACGAAGGGATTGTGGGTCATCGTCGCCCAGTCGAGAACACCTGGGACTTTCCACATCGTGTCGCCGGTCCCGTTGCCGGCGATCTTCATGACCGACGAGACCAGTTCATGATCCCAGATCCGACCGTATTCCGGTCCGGTCACCGCCCGCAGTTCCAGCCGGCCGTCATCCATCTCAAGCGTCTTGACGAGCTCGGCACGATGGTTGAGCAGGCCATGCTGCAGGTTGATCGCCGCAAGCGGCGCCGGCAGTTGCCGCATATAGGTGGCGGGAGCGCCAACGAGGCTGCAAAGCTGGCCGTAGCTCCAGTGGGTCGGTGCGATCGCTTGGCACTGACCTGGAACGAGAAGCTCAAGCCGCCCGGCATTGTCGCGCGTTGCTTCGACACGGATCGCAGCGCTCTCGATCGTTCGGGCATGGGCGCGCTCGGCTCGGGATCGAACGGTATCGTAGAGTTTGGTCAGCGACAGGAACCGTTCATCGTCGGGACGTGAGAACCATTCGGACGAGACGCGGCCGATGCGTTCGCCGCGGGAAATATCGACCTTGAAGCCGGAACGGTCGGACGGGTTGTTGGAGGTGAGAGTGGTCATAAGCTGTCTCCTTAAAAGCGGAAATCCGGCGCGATAGCCGGGCGAGGTTGGGAAGGATGTTGGGAAGAGGGTCAATCGGAAGCCAGCCGGCGGTGCGCCGACCGGATTGCCAAGAGCGCCGCCTGGAATTCGGCGTTTCCGACCACGTCGGAAAAGTCCATCGTGGTGGCAATAGACAGGCACGCGACGTGGACCTCGTCGTCGGTCACGGCCTCGGGTGTTAAACCCTTAAAGTTCGGGTCTATGTCGAGCACCGCGGTGATTGCGGCGCGCACACGATCCTCCTGAAGTCTGACCAGGACGTGGGAAGGCTTTGGTGGGCCGACCGGCCCTTCAGGATCCGGGTCTCCGGCGAGAATGGCTTCTCCTCGGGCAATCGCCCAGACAGATCGGTCGAGCCAATCGAGCGACGGTGGCCGGGCAGCACTGATGTCATCGAACAGGATCTTCAGCAGTCCGAGCAGGATCTCGAAATGACGCGCCCGGCGCTGGACAGGTTCATCGAATTGCTGGGGGATCTGGATCGGCGGACCCGCATAGGCCGCATGTGCACCGTCCCAGATGCCGGTGATATGAATTGCGCCCGAGGAATCGAAGTCCTTCTCGGCGATATCCCAACTGTCATCTTCGATGGCAGCACGGCACGCCTCGTCCAGCGTGCCAGCTTCATAGGTGCGACGCCGGAAGACCGGCAGGTGATAGGTGGTTTCGATGGTGAAGTCAGGCATAGGTGCCTCCTGAAACGGAAAAGCCCGGCGCGATGGCCGGGCTGTTGGGAAAGAAGACCCGACCGCAAATGCGAACGGGTCAGGCTGATGTGACGCTCGTGAACCTATTCGGCGGCAGCGAGATGCTCGCCATCGATCCCACTTTCCATATCGCCGTCGCCATCGCTCGACGTTTCCGGCTCGTCGAGCAGGAAGGCCGGCAGGTCTGAAGCTTCGAATACAGGCTCAACCTCATCGGGCTGGACGGCACTATCTGCGACAGCGTCGCTTTCGATCGTGCCTTCCCCGATCGTCATGCGAAGGGGTTCAGGCAACCAGCCGCAGCCTGTGATCAGCCGCTCGGCCTCGCGGCCCATGTCGGTTTTCTTGAGATGGCCGATCAGCTCCGCTGCTTGGTCCCCCTTTGCCTCACGAACCGCCTGCAGGATGTGCGCTTTTGTGACACGGCCGAGATAGTTGTCGGCAGTCGACGTCCAACCGGCTTCCACCATGTCGAAACCGATGGAGCGGGCCAATTGCTCGGCGTGGGCGATCGCCCGAGTCCGCTTGTTCCAGGGTTCGATCACCGCGTTGACCGAAAGCGAGGCGCAATGTGCAAACAGGGCCTGCCGGCTGACCTCATCGAGCTTGATCAGGAAATCCCAGAGATCGTTTGGATCTTTGGGAAGATCCTGGCCCCAGCCATCGTGCCGCTGATCGATCTCCTTCGCCCAGACCGTATCGCCGAGGCCGGGCGTCTGGCTGAAGCGAGCGCTTTGCAGCGTCACCTCCAGGCACGAATCCGAACCGTAGACGTAGAAGGTCTTCAGGACGAAGGCATGCAGCACGCCTATAAAGGCGATGACAGGATTGTTTGCCAACGCATTGCGCAGCGCGACGGTGCGCGCCGCCGTCAGATCGAGAACCAGGCGGTCGGGAAGCGGCTTGATCGTTTCGTCCTCGTCGTCCGGTTGGGTGTCCTCGCCGCCCGCCGCGCCGGTTACCGCAAGAGCACTGCCATGATCGGCACGACCGTCGCCGCCATCAGTCGACGGATCGGCCTCAGCCTGCTGCTCGTCCTCGGGACGCACGAAGCCTCGTTCGATCTTGATCTCGCCACTGGCGCCCAGCGACACGAAGACACCGCCGCGGGCAATATCCTGAGGATCGAAGACGAATGGCCGGTCGTTGAGCCGGTCGAGCTCGCTGCCGAGTTCCTCGAGCTTCTGTTCGGTCGCTTCCGAGTACTCGTTTGCCTCCGCATACTCTGCATCGAGCTTGTCGTATTCGGCGCGGGTGGCGTCATAGCGGGCCAGTTCATCTTCAGTCATTTCGGCCTGCTCGCCGTAGAAGCGGCGCAGGCCGGATGTGTGGCCGTAAGGGAAATCGAACGCGGCTTCGACCCATTTCCAGCCTTCGCTCACCTGGATCGCCTCGGCGTCGGCCTTGAGCTTTTCCATCACGAGCTGCTCAAGCAGCGCCGGATCCTGCAGCCAGCCGCCCTGATCCTGGTCGAAGAGATCGCGCATCGTCAGACCGCCTGCGGCCTCGTAGGCTTCGATGCCGACATAGACGGCGCGGCGGTCGCTGGCGCGGATTGCGGTTTCGGTCAGCAGCCGGCGGATGTAATAGGGCTCCCGACTATGCGAACGGGAGACCGTATCCCAGACCTGCTCCTGGCGAACGTGGTCGTTGGTGATCGAGAAGGCCATGATCTGCTCCAGCGTCATCTCGTCCTCGGCATAGAGGTCGAGAAGCCGCGGCGTCACGGACGCCATACGAAGCCGCTGCCTGACGGTCGCGACCGAAACGAAGAAGCGCGCGGCGATCTCCTCTTCGCCAAGCCCCTGCTCCCGCAAGGTCTGGAAAGCACGGAACTGATCGAGCGGGTGCAAGGATACGCGCTGGACGTTTTCGGCGAGCGAGTCCTCGACCTCGAGGGTTTCGCCTTTGCTGACGATGCAGGGAACGCCGGCGGTTTTGGCAAGCCGCTTCTGCGCGACCAGGCGCTCAAGGGCGCGATACCGGCGCCCGCCGGCCGGAATGCGGTAGACGCCGGTCTCGTTGCCATCGCCATCGAGCTCGGGGCGGACATTGAGGCTGGTCAGCAGACCGCGATGCGCGATGTCTTCCGCCAGGTCTTCGATCGAGACGCCTGCCTTGATCTTGCGGACGTTCTGCTGGCTGAGCATCAGCTTGTTGAAGGGAATATCCCGGGCTGAACTGAGGGTGATTTTCTGGATGGCCTGGGCCATGTCGGTTTCTCCATGACGGACCGGGCGGAGCCTCTCTCCAACCCTCTCAATCCGTCATAGCTTTCCCGTCCCTCCTCTTCCTCTATCGCCTCCCCACCACGTCTCACCGTCTCGTCGGCAGGCGAAGCTTCCCTTGCGGCCAGGAGCCAGCAATACCGGGCCAGGGATTAAACCCTTCGGGTACGACTGGCGCGGCCAGGCTTGAGCGTTGCACACAGGACCTCATGTCCGAAAACTATTCGTGTTCCTGTTTTGTTCTATTTGCGATCAGCTCTAGGAGAAGGCCTTATCTTTTTTTCTGGAGCAGAACCCATACTGCGAATGCCTTGCGATCCGATCGCGGCGCCGATGCAAGATCTCTGATTGCCTGCTCACAGTTGTCGATTAGAACGAGGACTTCTGCCCGCACATAACGCGCAAGCGGGTCGTAATCGGCGCGATGACGTTCTTCCTGCAGGATGACAAACGTATCGGCGAATGAGACGATATTGCCCGGAAAGCCGCGGCTTGCCGCCGCTTTGCAGGAATTTTTCGCGACACCGTGCTCGAGAGTCCGATAGACTTGCGCCCATGCCGGCTCACTGCGCGCATCGCCTGTCCCCACCAGTAGATCGGCACAATCGCGAGCCAGCGCATGAAACAGCGCATAGTAAGCTGTACTGACACCACGTTTGAGGTCGGACTGGCGTGGACGCTTGGGGCTGGCCTTGGCAAGCCGCCGAGCGGTGGCGATTAAATCATTCGACACTTAGCTTGCGATCTTCTGCTGTTCGTCGAAATGATGCCGAATATGCGGA